>NZ_JUMS01000116.1:0-76312 GCF_001059415.1 Enterobacter sp. 940_PEND | reverse complement strand
CCGCGACCAAATGTTGGAGCAAGACTTGCTACCGTTGGTCCGTGTCAGACACGCGCCTGGTTGTCGACCGCGAGCATACCGAGTGCGCGCGTAAATTTCTGGGTTAAATAACCGGTTTCGTTGCTGGAAGCAGAGGCACACAGCATCCCGGTGGAGAGCCAGCGGTTGACCGTAACGCCGTCGGCGTTCTTCTCAACAAAGTTGGCATCGCGGTCTTCTTTAATGTGTTTTGCGATGCGGTCGAACGCCTCTTCCCAGCTGATTTGCTGCCATTTGTCGGAGCCTGGCGCGCGATATTCCGGGAATTTGAGGCGGCTTTCGGAGTGGATAAAGTCCACCAGACCGGCCCCTTTCGGGCACAATGCGCCGCGGTTGACCGGATGATCCGGGTCGCCTTCGATATGGAAAATAGACGCTTTGGCGTTTTTAGCACCGTCGCCGAGGCTATACATCAACAGCCCGCAACCGACAGAGCAGTACGTACAGGTATTACGGGTTTCACGGGTGCGCAGCAGTTTATACTGCCGCGTTTCCGCCAGCGCTACGCCGGGCGCAAAGCCCAGTGCCGCTGCCGTGGTGCCTGCCATACCGCCAGCGCAGATCTTAAAGAACTGCCTTCTGCTGACCTGCATGGGTCACTCCTTGTTTCGACATTGCTTACATATGTAGTTTTAACTTCGCGGTTGAGAATTGACCGCAAAGGAGAAAAATTTGCGTTAATCCCTCAATTCCACGAGGGATATCATCAGAATACCACATTGTCGGTACCGCTGTTCTAATGGCGTTAATACAAAGTGAACGTATTATCACCATGTTGATTATAAAGTGTGATATTTATCACATTAACAGCTCTGCATGTTAAAGCGGTGTAGCGGGTGGCAGGTTGCACCCCTGCTAAATGAGTAGGAGAATGGTTGTCGAAAAGTTGATCCATACTATGCGTAAGCCCTGTTGTTTGTGATGCAATAGCAGGCTCACCTCTGTGGTTGTTCAGGAATACCGCTGTGTCTAAACAAAACCGTGCTCCCCACTTGTCGCCACTGCCTGCGGGTATTGTGGAACTGTCGGTACACAGACCGCCCCACATTACCCATGCCACGCCCGATTATCTGGCGGAAGAGGTGCCCGTTGCGCTCGTTTACAACGGCATCTCGCATGTGGTGATGATGGCTTCGCCGAAAGATCTTGAGCTCTTCGCGATAGGGTTCTCCCTTTCGGAAGGCATCATTGACCATCCGCAGGAGATCTACGGCATGGACGTGGTGCAGGCTTGCAACGGTCTTGAAGTGCAAATCGAACTCTCCAGCCGCCGCTTTATGGGGCTGAAAGAGCGCCGCCGCGCGCTGGCCGGGCGTACCGGCTGCGGCGTGTGTGGCGTTGAGCAGCTCAATGATATTGGTAAACCCGTTGCGCCACTGCCGTTTACTCAGACCTTTGATCTGGCGCACCTCGACCATGCGCTCGAGCACCTGAATGATGTACAGCCCATCGGCCAGCTGAGCGGCTGCACGCACGCGGCGGCATGGGTGTTGCCGTCGGGAGATATTGCCGGGGGACACGAGGACGTGGGCCGCCACGTGGCGCTGGACAAGCTGCTCGGTCGCCGGGCGCGTGAAAGTGACGTGTGGAAGCAGGGGGCGGCACTCGTTTCCAGCCGCGCCAGCTATGAGATGGTGCAAAAATCCGCGATGTGCGGTGTGGAAATTCTGTTTGCGGTATCGGCGGCGACCACGCTGGCAGTGGAGGTGGCGGAGCGCTGCAACCTGACGCTGGTGGGCTTCTGCAAGCCGGGAAGGGCGACCGTTTATACCCATCCTCAGCGATTAATAGTTGATCAATAATTTTGAATGATAATAGCAAATCCTTCCGCTTTTAGTTGTTCATGATGAGGTCTAGTATTTATCTCATCAAGGCACGGTGCCTTACCTAAACAACTTAATGAAAGGGTTTATATTATGAAAAGCATCAAAACTTTTGTCGCTGTAATCGCTCTGGCTACTTCTTTCGGTTCTTTCGCTGCTCAGACCGTGACCGCAACCGCGTCAACCATTGACGGCGCAGAAGCGAAAATCGCGGCTCAGGCTCAGGAAGCCGGCGCGTCATCTTACAAAATTACCCAGGCGTTCTCAGGTAACCGCGTACACATGACTGCTGAACTGACGAAATAAGCTGTCACACCGTCGAAAGAGCGCCCCCGGGGCGCTTTTTTAGTTTATGCCCGCCACGCGCAGCAGCGCGGTTACCACTGCCGCCGCCACGATCACCACAATTAACGGCATCTTTCGCCAGGCCAGAAATACCGCAAACGCCACGCCCAGCACGCGCGCCATGCCGGCAAAGTGGTCACTTTCATAAAACGTGGTCGCCAGCGCCACGGAAAACAGCAATACCGTTGCCGCATCTGACAGCAGCGCCTGTGAACGTTCTGACAATGCCAGCCTGCTGCCCAGTTTTGCCCCGCCAAGACGCATCAGATACGTTCCCGCAGACAAAATGGCGATGCCGAGAATAAAAATCGTCATATTTCCCATTATTTTTTCCTCGCAGCAAGACCCAGTAAAGAGAGCAGCACCGGTAATCCCACCGGGGCAAACGGCACGGCGGCCAGTGACAGCGCGGCTCCGCTGCAGGCGCGGATCAGCGTGGTGCGGTTTTTAAACGCGGGCACCACCAGCGCCAGCAATATGGCCGGGAATACCGCATCCAGCCCAATGGTTTCCGGGTCCGGCAGCAGTTTACCGACCATAGCGCCCAGCAGGGCCCCCAGCGGCCAGACAATCGCCACGCCTAAACCACATAGCCAGTACGCCGCTTTGCGCTGTTCGGGCGTTTTTTGAGACAGGCCAAACACCACGCTTTCGTCATTCATGATGTGGCAGCCCAACAGGCTCAGACCACGTTTGCCGACCAGCTCACGGACCGTCACGCCAAACGGCACGTGCCGCGCGTTGACCAGCAACCCCGCGGCCGCAGCCGCCAGCGGGTTACCGCCGCTTGCCACAATGCCGATAAACATAAACTCTGACGCGCCCGCGAGTACGGTGATGGAGAGTACAAACGGTACCCAGACCGGGAAACCGTAGGCCATCGCAAGGGAGCCGTATGACATCCCGACCACGCCGACCGCGAGGCAGACCAGGATGATTGCTTTTATGGTGTCGCCTTTCAGGCAAGAGAGATGATGCTTCATACAATTTTAGCCATATCGAACGTGTATCCATTATAATGAACGCAACGAAACTGATTTTCAAGACGAACGATTCGTTCGCTTTATAGAACAAGAGGCCGTTATATGACGCAGCCGATCAGCCTGATCGCCAAAAGTCTGGTGCGAGAACGCCTGCGAACCGGGCTTTCACTGGCGGAAATTGCCCGCCGTGCCGGGATCGCAAAATCTACGCTTTCCCAGCTGGAGTCCGGCAACGGTAACCCTAGCCTGGAAACGCTGTGGTCGCTCTGCGTGGCGCTGGATATTCCTTTCGCCCGCTTGCTGGAGCCGCAGTTGCCGACCACGCAGGTGATCCGCCGTGGTGAAGGGACGAAAGTGGTTGCCGGACAGGCTAATTATGAAGCCATTTTGCTGGCGGCATGCCCTCCGGGCGCGCGCCGCGATGTCTATCTTCTGATGACCCAACCGGGCGCAGACCGTATTTCCCAGCCGCATCCGCCGGGCTCGGTTGAGCATATTATTGTGACGCAGGGGCGGGCGCTGGTCGGCCTGCTCGACGCGGCAGAAGAGCTAGGCGCAGGGGATTACATTTGTTATCCCGCCGACCAGCCGCATATCTTCAAGGCCCTGGAGCCAGACACTTACGCGCTGCTGGTGGCGGAACAAAACTAACGAAGATAAGGAAAATCATGTCGCTTAAAGCCATTGCCAAAGAACTGGGGCTCTCTGTTACCACCGTCAGCCGCGCCCTCAACGGATATGACGACGTTTCTGACGAGACGCGCGCTCGCGTTGAAGCGGAAGCCCAGCGACGCGGCTATCGGCCTAACACCTTCGCCCGCCGCCTGAAGATGGGCAAAATTGACGCCGTCGGGCTGGTGTTTCCCGTACATCCTGTTCCGCTCAATAACAGCGTATTTATGGACATGGTCGGCGAAATTAGCCACGAACTGGCGCGACATGAGATCGACTTATTGCTCATCGCCGACGACGATCTGGCGGATAAGCACAGCTATATGCGCATGGTGCAAAGCCGCCGCGTGGACGCGCTGATTGTGGCCCACACGCTGGATCGCGATCCGCGACTTGAGCAGCTGCAGGCGGCCGGATTCCCCTTTCTGGCGCTTGGTCGAAGCCAGCTACCGCAGCCGTACGCGTGGTTCGACTTCGACAACTATGCCGGTACGTACAATGCTACCCGCTGGCTGATCGGGAAAGGCCATCAGCGCATTGCCCTACTGGGCGAAAGCAACAATCAGGCGTTTATCACCCAGCGCCGTCAGGGCTATCTGGACGCCCTGCGGGAAGCCGGGCTTTCCAGCGAATGGCTGCGCGCCATGCCGCCTTCGCGCCGAGTCGGGTATGCCACCACCAAAGAACTGCTTGCCCTGCCGCAGCCGCCCACGGCCATCATCACCGACTGTAACACCCACGGCGACGGCGCGGCGATGGCGCTGGCGCAGCTGGGGCGTTTATCCGGCGACAACGCCGTCTCGCTGGTGGTCTATGACGGCCTGCCGCAGGATAGCATCGTCGATATTGACGTGGCGTCGGTGATCCAGTCCACCCGCCAGGGCGTCGGGAAACAGATTGCCGATATGGTGCGCCAGCTGATTAGCGGCGACGATATTGAACAACTTCAGGTGCTCTGGCAGCCCGAATTCTCTCCCGGCAAGACGGCCTGAATCTCTCCATTTTCTAAAGTCGATCACAAAACCGAAACGTTTTGGTTTGTATCCGAAACGTTTCGGATCAACACTCAGATCTTCCCGATGACAGGAGATGTCTGATGCAAGATTCCGTTTTACGACTTGAAAGCAATACGGTAGACGTGGTGATAAAAACGTACCCTTTCGCCGAAATTCTCTACTGGGGGCCGCACCTTCAGCACTTTTCGTCGCAGGATGTTGCTATGCTCGCGCGTCCTGTTGCCAACGGCAGACTTGACGTCGACTCCCCGGTCACGCTGATGGCCGAGCTGGGGCATGGACTGTTTGGCTCGCCTGGCATTGAGGGGCATCGCCAGGGGCTGGACGGTTCCCCGGTGTTCAAAACCACGCAAGTGCAGCAGGGCGTTAACACCCTGACGATTACCGCCGAAGATGAATGCGCGGGACTGCGCCTGACGAGCGAGCTGGCGCTGGATGCCAGCGGCGTGCTGGTGGTTCGTCACGGTTTAACGAACCTGAAAGCGATCCCCTGGCAGGTGGACCGTTTTGCCGTCACGCTGCCGGTGGCCGAGCGCGCGCAGGAGGTAATGGCCTTCCACGGTCGCTGGATCAGGGAGTTTCAGCCGCACCGCGTAAAGCTTGAACATGACAGCTTCGTGATTGAAAACCGTCGGGGTAAAACCTCCCACGAGCATTTCCCGGCGCTGATTGCCGGTACGCCGTCGTTCAGCGAAATGCAGGGTGACGTCTGGGGCGTGCATCTGGGCTGGAGCGGTAATCACCGCCTGCGCGCGGAAGCGAAAACCGACGGTCGTCGCTATCTACAGGCCGAAGCGCTTTACCTGCCGGGTGAAATGGCGGTTGAAAAGGGCGATACGCTCTGGACGCCGCGCCTGTATGCCAGCTACTCCACGCAGGGCCTGAACGGCATGAGCCAGCCGTTCCACCGCTACCTGCGCGACAACATCATCCGCTTCCCGGAAAACAAACCGCGCCCGGTGCACCTCAATACCTGGGAAGGGATCTACTTTAACCACGATCCGGACTACATCATGCGCATGGCCGACGAGGCCGCCGCGCTGGGCGTGGAGCGCTTCATCATCGATGACGGCTGGTTCAAAGGCCGCAATGACGACCATGCCGCGCTGGGCGACTGGTATCTGGACGAGAAAAAATACCCGAATGGCCTGACGCCAGTGATCGACCACGTCAAACGGCTGGGCATGGAGTTTGGCATCTGGGTTGAGCCGGAGATGATCAACCCGGATTCAGATTTGTACCGCGCGCACCCTGACTGGGTACTGGCGCTGCCGGGCTATCCCCAGGCGACCGGGCGACACCAGCTGGTCCTTAATCTCAACATCCCTGAGGCCTTTGATTACCTGGTGGAGCGCATGAGCTGGCTGCTGGGCGAACATGCGGTCGACTACGTGAAGTGGGACATGAACCGCGAGCTGGTGCAGCCTGGACACAACGGTAAAGCCGCCGCCGACGCCCAGACCCGCCAGTTTTACCGCCTGCTGGACGTGCTGGGCGAGCGCTTCCCGCATATTGAGTTTGAATCCTGCTCCTCCGGCGGCGGGCGCATTGATTATGAGGTACTGACCCGCAGCCACCGCTTCTGGGCGTCCGACAACAACGACGCGCTGGAGCGCAGTACCATTCAGCGCGGCATGAGCTACTTCTTCCCGCCGGAGGTAATGGGCGCGCATATCGGTCATCATAAATGCCACGCCACCTTCCGCCAGCACGGCATCGCCTTCCGCGGGCTAACGGCCCTGTTTGGCCATATGGGGCTGGAGCTGGATCCGCTCACCGTGGACGAACAGGAGCGCGAAGGCTATCGTCATTACGCCGCGCTGCACAAGCAGTGGCGCGACGTCATTCATCACGGCACCCAGTGGCGAATTGATATGCCGGACGCCACCACGCTGGCGCAGGGGATTGTGAGCGAAGACAAGACGCAGGGGCTGTTTATGGTCAGCCAGCTCGCGATGCCGGACTACAGCCTGATGATGCCGCTGCGCATGGCGGGGCTGGAGGCCAGCGCGCGGTACCGCGTCACGCTGCTCGATCACCCGAATATTCAGATTACGGGCAAGGGAGGGCACACCATGCGTAAGCTACCGGCGTGGATGGAAACGCCGCAAACGGTGAGCGGCGAGTGGCTGATGCAGGCGGGCATTGCGCTGCCGATTCTGGATCCGGAAACCGCCATTCTGATTGGCGTTGAACGCGTGTAAGGGTGACGGGCCGGGCAGCCGGCCCTCCGTTGAGGATAAAAATAATGAACACAACAACCTGTACCCACAAAGACAACCCTAACTTCTGGATCTTTGGGCTGTTCTTCTTTCTCTACTTCTTCATCATGGCCACCTGCTTTCCGTTCCTGCCGATTTGGCTGTCGGACATCATCGGCCTGAATAAAACCCATACCGGGATTGTCTTCTCCTGCATCTCACTGTCGGCTATCGCCTTCCAGCCGGTGCTTGGCGTGATCTCGGACAAGCTGGGGCTGAAAAAACACCTGCTGTGGATCATCTCCGTGCTGCTGTTCCTGTTTGCCCCTTTCTTCCTCTACGTCTTTGCGCCGTTGCTGAAAGCCAACATCTGGCTGGGCGCGCTGAGCGGTGGCCTGTATATCGGCTTTGTCTTTTCGGCGGGCTCGGGGGCAATTGAGGCCTACATTGAACGCGTGAGCCGTAACAGTTTCTTTGAATACGGTAAGGCGCGCATGTTTGGCTGCCTCGGCTGGGGGCTATGCGCCTCCACGGGCGGGATCCTGTTCGGCATCGATCCGTCATATGTTTTCTGGATGGGGTCTGCGGCGGCGCTGCTGTTGATGCTGTTGCTGGTGGTCGCGAAGCCAAAACCCAACCAGACGGCGCAGGTGATGAATGCGCTGGGTGCCAACCAGCCGCAGATCACTGCGAAAACGGTCTTTAGCCTGTTCCGTCAGCGCAGGATGTGGATGTTTATTCTGTACGTGATTGGCGTAGCCTGCGTCTATGACGTATTTGACCAGCAGTTTGCCACTTTCTTCAAAACGTTTTTCGCCACGCCTCAGGAAGGTACTCGCGCCTTTGGTTTCGCTACCACGGCGGGGGAAATCTGCAACGCGATCATCATGTTTTGTTCGCCGTGGATCATTAACCGCATCGGCGCGAAAAACACGCTGCTGATCGCCGGGGTGATTATGGCGACGCGCATCATTGGCTCGTCATTTGCCACCACCGCTGTAGAAGTGATTGCCCTGAAGATGCTGCACGCGCTGGAGGTGCCGTTCCTGCTGGTGGGGGCATTCAAGTACATCACCGGGGTGTTTGATACCCGACTGTCAGCGACTATCTATCTGATCGGCTTCCAGTTCGCCAAGCAGTCGGCGGCCATTTTCCTCTCCGCTTTTGCCGGGAATATGTATGACCGGATCGGCTTCCAGGAGACGTATCTGATGCTGGGCTGTTTCGTGCTGGCGATTACGGTAGTGTCGGCGTTTACGCTGAGCAGCAGGCAGGAGATAGCCGCTGCCGCGGGTGCGGCAGCGTTAACCGGTCAGTCCAGGTAAAACACCTCTTCCAGCCCGGTACTCACCGGGCTGTTGTCCGGGTTCGACGGCATGACATCACGCATGTGTTTCCACCAGCGCTGGCAGACGTCAGTACTCGCGACCGCGTTCCAGCGCTCCTCCGAATCAATCTCCACGGTGGCAAAGAGCAGGCTGCGTTCTCTGTCGAGATAGATGGCGTAGCGGTGCGCACCATGGTCTTTCAGTACCGCTTCCAGCTCGGGCCAGATGGGGTTGTGGCGATGCGCGTACTCCTTATGCGCGTCCGGGTTAACCTGCATAACAAAGGCTTTGCGGATCATAATGCCTCCAGATACAGCTCGCGAACCTCGTTGCGGCTGGCGGTGCGCGGATTGCATGGCGCGCACGGGTCGGCAAGAGCTTTATCCAGCCAGCCTTCAATATCGGCTTTGGTCACGCCGAGCTGGCTGAAGCCGGAAGGGATGCCGACGCGAGCGCTCAGGTCGCGAATCGCCTGAATGGCGGACATGCTGGCGGCTTCAACGCTCATGCCGCGAGTATCGATGCCCATCGCCTGCGCCACGCGGGCGAAGCGGGCAACTGCGTTCGGGCGGTTAAAGCTTTCGACGATCGGCAGCAGGATGGCGTTGCACACGCCGTGCGGCAGGTTGTGCGTCGCGCCCGGCTGGTGCGCCAGGGCATGCACAAGGCCGAGCCCCGCACTGTTAAACGCCATGCCCGCCAGATACTGACCAAACGCCATCTGCTCGCGCGCCTCAAGATTATGGCCGTCTTCGACCGCTTCCGGCAGCCAGAGGTTGATCAGGCGGATTGCCTCCAGCGCGTTGGCATCGGTCAGCGGGTGCGCGCCAACGGACACGTAGGCTTCTATGGCGTGGGTTAACGCGTCCATGCCGGTTGCGGCGGTCACGGAGGCCGGAATATCCAGCATCACGCTGGCATCGTCCACGGCGATATCCGGAATGATATTCGGATCGATGATCACCTCTTTCACCTGGCGCGCAGAGTCGATGATTACCGCGTTGCTGGTCATCTCCGCCGCCGTGCCTGCGGTGGTGTTGATCGCCACCAGCGGCACGCCCGCGTTTTTCACCTTGCCGACGCCGGCATAATCGGTGGACGGCCCGGGGTTGGCGGTGAGGATTTTAATCGCCTTGGCGGTATCAATCGGGCTGCCGCCGCCGAAGGCGATCACGTAATCACACTCCGCGTCCCGGTATGCCGCAAATCCTTTTTGCACCAGCGCTTCCGTCGGGTTCGGGAACACCTCGTCGAACAGGTGATACGACATCTGATGGGTGTCCAGCGCGACAAAAAGGCTGTCGAGCAGGCCCAGCTTTACCAGCTGACCGTCGGTGACAATCAGCGCTTTTCCCCACTGCTTGTTCGCCACCAGGTTAACCATATCGCCAATAGCGCCCGCGCCGTGAAGGCTGATTTTTGGAAGTGCCAACATAAAGCTCATGATAATTCTCCTTAACTATCGCCCGTACCGTCCGGTCAGCGAGGGTTTATGCATAGATTTCCAGCGCTGACCGTAGCGGGGTCACGCCGAAGCGCTTGCCGAGCGCAATAAGCTCTTCGCGGGTAATGGTCTGCTTCATTCCTCCCATGGAATAAACTTTCACCAGCACTTCAGCCGATTTCTCGGCGGTGTCGATCAGGCCGAAAGTTTCATCCAGCGTCGGACCGCTGCCGAACACGCCGTGGAACGGCCACAGCACCAGCGAATGTTTTTGCATATCTCTGGCGGTTGCCTGGCCAATTTCGTCGGTACCCGGCACCATCCACGGCAGAATGCCCACGCCATCCGGGAACACCACCAGACACTCGGTGCTGCCTTCCCAGAGCTTGCGAGTGATGAAATCGGCGCTGTTTTCCAGCACATAGGTCAGGGCGATCAGGTTGGTGGCGTGGCAGTGCATGATCGCGCGATCTTTGCCGTTAGTCGCCCTGATGCGCTCGCAGTGAGAGAGGAAGTGCGCCGGCAGTTCAGACGTGGGTACCGCCTCATCGGTCAGGCCCCACAGAATGTGGTAGCCCGCGCCGTCGCTATCCACTTTCACCACGCCGAGGTTGGCCTGTGGATCAAGCTGAACGTTGCGGAAGAACTTGCCGGAACCGGTGACGATAAACGGCGTGTTGGCCAGCATCGGCATGGGCTGGCTCAGGGCAATATAGCGTGGCTTCTGGTGAAAATCTCCGGTGTAAGGCGCGATATCCGCGTCGTCCAGACGCAGCGTCAGGTTGCCGCCGTTGCGCTCGTCCCAGCCTTTCAGCCAGGCGTCGGAGGTGGCTTTGATCATGCCCTGAACGAACCAGGAGTGGGTGATAGTCTGCATAGTCTTTATTTTCCAGTTATCGCGGTGAGGGCAAAATTACCCGCGCTTGCTCAACACGTTGTTCTCGTACGCGCGCACGTTTTCCAGCCACTGGCTGCCTGCCGGAGCGTCGTTACGCTGGCAGTACATCTCCCAAACGGCCTGCCACGGCAGGGATTTCTGCTCTTCCAGCAGCGCCAGGCGCGCGGTGTAGTCGCCGTTTTCTTCCAGCTTTTTCAGCACTGCGGTTGGCTCCAGCAGCGCGCGCAGCAGGGCTTTTTTCATATTGCGGGTGCCAATAACCCACGCCGCGATGCGGTTGATGGAGGCATCGAAGAAGTCGAGGCCAATGTGCACGCGGTCGAACAGGTCGTGACGGATAATTTCGCTGGCAATCGCCTGGGTTTCGTCATCCAGCAGCACCACGTGGTCGCTGTCCCAGCGCACCGGGCGGCTGACGTGCAGCAGCAGGCGCGGCACGTAGAGAATGGCTGCGGAGATTTTGTCGGAGATCGCTTCGGTCGGATGGAAGTGACCGGCATCCAGGCATAGCGCGGTCTGGCGGCTGGTGGCGTACCCCATGTAGAACTCGTTCGAGCCGACGGTGTAGCTCTCGGCGCCAATGCCGAACAGCTTGCTCTCCACGGCGTCGATGTGGTGCGCCGGGTCCAGCTTCTCGCTGATGGCCTCATCCAGCGCGGCCAGCAGGCGCTGACGCGGGGCCAGGCGGTCGACGGTGATGTCTTTCATGCCGTCCGGGATCCAGATGTTCATTACTGACGGCGTGCCGAGCTGCTCGCCGAAATACGCCGAAACGCGGCGGCTGGCCTTCACGTGGTCGATCCAGAACTGACGGATTTTGTCGTTGGCGTGCGCGAGGGTAAAACCATCGGCGCTCAGCGGGTGCGAGAAGCAGGACGGGTTAAAGTCCAGACCAAGATTGTTGGTTTTCGCCCACTCCACCCAGTTTTTAAAGTGTTCCGGTTTGATCTCGTTACGCGCTACCGGTGCGTCGGACTCCAGATAAATCGCATGCAGGTTCAGGCGTTTTGGCCCCGGGATCAGGCTCAGCGCCAGCTCCAGGTCGGCACGCAGTTCGGTGGCGTTGCGCGCTTTGCCCGGATAGTTACCCGTCGCCTGAATCCCCCCCGTCAGAGAACCGCCCGGGTTCTCGAAGCCGGCGACGTCATCACCCTGCCAGCAGTGCATAGAGACGGGCAGACGGTCGAGCTGGCGCAGCGCCGTTTCGACATCCACGCCGACGGCGGCGAAACGCTGTTTAGCCAGCTCCCAGGCTTGTTCAAGTTGAGTGGTCATGCGCAAAGCTCCTTAGTCAGTCGTTTTTGCTGAAACTGCGCCCGGTAGCGGGCTATTTCATGGCAGGGATTGGGGGTGAAGGTGGTCAGGCAGGTATTCGCGGTGACCACCGAACGGAATTCATCGACATCAGAAAGTTCGTCCAGGGTCATCAGCTGAATACCGATGTTGCCGAGCGTCGAAGCCTCCACCGGACCCGCCACCACGGTGATGCCGCAGGCATCGGCGCAGAGCTGGTTCAGCAGCTGGTTCTGGCAGCCTCCGCCCACGATATGCAACTGGTTGAACGGTGCGCCTCGCAGGTCGACCAGCTCGCTCAGTACATCCGCGTAGAGAAGGGCGAGGCTGTCAAAAATACAGCGCGCCAGCTCGGCAGGACGGGAAGGCACCGGCTGCCCGGCTTCGAAACAGGCGGACTGGATTTCGGCGCTCATATGCACCGGGTTAATAAAGCGGTCGTCGTTCGGGTTAATCAGGAACGTACAGGCCTTCAGCTTTTCGGTTTCTGCGATAAGCGCGGGCAGGTCGTTAACGTTTTGCTCTTTCAGCACGCGCTGAAGCAGCCACAGGCCCATGATGTTCTTCAGAACGCGGTAGCGCCCTTCGGCACCGCCTTCGTTAGTGATGTTCGCCGCCATCGCGGCGTCGCTGGTGTACGGCGTTTTGCTCTCAAAACCCATCAGCGACCAGGTGCCGGACGAGAGGTAGGCCGCGTCTCTACTGGCCAGCGGGGATGCAATTACTGCGCTGGCGGTATCGTGACTGGCGACGGCAACGACGGGGATTTCATTCCCCTGCGGGCAAATCCACCGACCTATCACATTTCCGGGGTGCGTTGGCGTGCCGAACCAGGAGGGCGAGGCGCCCGTCCAGGTCAGCAGGGTTTCATCCCAGCTATCGGTGTTGATGTTGACCAGCTGCGTGGTGGTGGCATTGGTGTATTCCCAGTTCATGTTGCCGGTCAGCCGATAGCTTAAGTAGTCCGGAATGAGTAACGCGTGCGTCACCTTTTTGACCAGCTCCGGCTGCTGCTCAACCAGCGCGCGCAGCTGATAGAGCGTGTTAAACGGCAGAAACTGAATACCGCTGCGGCCATAGATGTTGTCCATGCCAAGCTGTGCGATGGCGTGTGTCATCAGCCCGTCGGTGCGACTGTCGCGATACGAGACGGGCAGGCCGACGCGTTCGCCGCGGCTGTCGAGCAGAACGTAGTCCACGCCCCAGGTATCGATGCCGATGCTGTCGATGCGAATGCCGTCATTGCAGACGTTGTTCAGCCCGGTGCGGATCTCCGCTTCCAGGGCATCAATATCCCAGGTATCAAAACCGTCCTGTTTTTGCAGGCAGTTGGCGAAACGGTGCATTTCGCGAAGCGTAAGTATGCGCCGATCGCAGTCCCAGGTGGCGAGCATTACGCGGCCGCTGGATGCGCCTAAATCGACAGCCACACAATGGCGAAAAGTCATGGTCAGGTCCCTTCTTAAGTCATTGGTGCTGAGTGTAAAAAAGGGACGAAAAGACCACCTTCTCGTCACTGACAGCACGAATCTCGCGCTGGCAAGAAAGCAAAGATGATCGTGAGGAAGTTCACAATTTCCTGTTATGGCAGGGTTTTCTGGCAATGTGACGCTGACCGCATTTCCCGATTTTTCCGTCTGTTTCTTGAAAAACTGACGGCTTTTGCGCCGTTTGCTGTCAAAAATTTAAGGTGAGTGCGGAAGGCCTTAATTACTATTCGAGAACTTTCCTCATTGGTGGGGGCCGTTATGACCGTATTGCACAGCGTCGATTTTTTCCCGTCGGGAACGTCTCCGGTTGCGATAGAGCCCCGGCTCCCGCAGGCTGCGTTTCCTGAACATCATCATGATTTTCATGAAATTGTGATTGTCGAGCATGGAACGGGTATTCATGTCTTCAACGGCCAGCCCTACACCATCAGCGGCGGTATGGTGTGCTTCGTGCGCGATCACGACAGGCATTTGTATGAACATACCGACAACCTGTGCCTGACCAACGTGCTCTATCGTTCGCCGGACGCGTTCCAGTTTCTGTCGGGGTTGAACAAGCTACTGCCCCAGGAGCAGGATGGATACTACCCGTCTCACTGGCGGGTCAATCAGTCCACGTTGCAGCAGGTGCGCCAGCTGGTGAATCAACTGGAGCAGAGCGAGCGCGGGCAGGAGACGTATGCTATTGCCTCCCGCGAACTGCTGTTTATGCAACTGCTGGTGCTGCTGCGTCGCAGCAGCCTTGTGGAAGGGCTGGAAAATAACGACGCGCGCCTGAACCATCTGATGGCCTGGCTGGAAGATCATTTCACCGAGGATGTCTGCTGGGAGACGCTGGCGGATGATTTTTCACTGTCCCTGCGCACCCTGCATCGCCAGCTTAAGCAGCACACCGGGCTGACGCCGCAGCGCTACCTTAACCGTCTGCGCCTGATCAAAGCGCGTCATCTTTTACGTCACACCGACGAAAGCGTCACGGATATTGCCTACTGCTGTGGTTTTGGCGACAGCAATCACTTTTCAACGCTGTTTCGCCGGGAATTTAGCTGGTCGCCGCGCGATATCCGTCAGGGAAAGGATGCTTCACTCCAGTAACGCGAATGCAATCACCGTTTTATTGCCGCAAAAAGGCTAATAATATCCGGTTATTCACCGTAGAGGTGGTGGTGTGGCCGCTCAGTTAATTCTTCGCAAAGATGATTTTTTTGCCTCCGCGAGTCAGGCCGTCGCGGTGGCCGACCGCTACCCGCAAAATGTCTTTGCCGAGCATACCCACGAGTTTTGCGAGCTGGTGCTGGTATGGCGCGGCAACGGCTTACACATCCTCAACGACCGGCCCTACCGCATCACGCGTGGCGATCTGTTTTACATCCGCGCCGAAGACAAACACGCTTACGCCTCGGTTAACGATCTGGTGTTGCAGAACGTTATCTACTGTCCGGACAGGCTTAAACTGAATGTCGACTGGCCGGCCCATATCCCCGGTTTTCTCAATGCCAGAGGCGAACCCCACTGGCGCTTAAGCAGCAACGGCATGGCTCAGGTGCGCCAGACGATCGCCCAGCTGGAGCAGGAGAGCCAGAAGCACGATCCCGTGGCAAATCCGATGGCGGAACTGCTGTTCGCCCAGCTGGTGATGACCCTCAAACGTCATCGTTACGCGACCGATAACCCCTCCGCAACCGTCCAGGAAGCGCTGCTGGACAAGTTGATTGCCCGGCTTGCGGGCAGCCTGAACAAAAGTTTCGTTCTGGAAAAGTTTTGCGAGCAGGAGCAGTGCAGCGAGCGCGCGCTGCGCCAGCAGTTCCGCACCCAGACTGGGATGACGGTGAACCACTACCTGCGTCAGCTGCGCATCTGCCACGCCCAGTACCTGTTGCAGCATACCGAGCTGATGGTCAGTGAAGTGGCGATGCGCAGCGGATTTGAGGACAGTAATTACTTTTCGGTGGTGTTTAACCGCGAGGTGGGGATGACGCCGGTTCAGTGGCGTCATCGCAGTCGAAAGGCAGCGTAATCAGTTCGCCATGCCGAGGCCCACGATATTGGCCGCGATAATAATCACCACGCAGCCCAGGCTCAGCACGCCCACCGGACGACGCCCGGCGTTGTTCCACTCCTTCAGTACCAGCCCAACCAGTCCGCCACACAGCACGTAGAAGCTCATATGCAGCATCCAGCTTATGTAGTCGTACTGTGGTGGGATGCTGGCGTGGCCCCAGGCGTAGAAAAAGAACTGCAGATACCACATGAGGCCGCCCAGCATCGACAGCAGCACATTGGTGATGATTAAGGATTTTGCCAGTGAGAAATCGGCTTTTACCGACAAATCCTTCACTTTTGCCAGACGAATAAAGCAGAAGCCGAGGTTTACCAACGCGCCGCCGCCCATGATCACCACGTAGCTTGGCAGCGCCACGTACAGCGGGTCGACGCCCAGCGCGGCGGCCGCTTCGTGCATGGGTTTTGCGGCGTTCATGGCGAACGACATGCCCGCCGAGAAGATGCCGCACATCACTGCCAGCAGCAGCCCCTTCTTCAGGTTAAAGTCTTCGGCTTTGATGCCCATCTTGCGCTCTTTCAACTGTCCCGCGCGGGTGACGATACCCACGCCTATCACCGCAACAAGCACGCCAAGCAGCGTCATTTGCCCGCCTTTGGTGTTGATCAACACGTCGACATTGCCGTTAAGAATGGGCGTCATCAGCGTGCCGACGATGAGCGTAATGCCAATTGCGATGCCAATACCCATCGACATCCCGAGGTAGCGCATGGTCAGGCCGTAATTGATGTTGCCGATGCCCCACATCGCACCGAAAAGAAACACCGGCAGCAGGGTGGAGGCACTGAAGGAAGTAAAGTAGCCCCAGAAATCCGGGAGCAGCATGGCGCTAATGGTCCACGGCAAAATCAGCCAGGACACGGTACCGCCAACTGACCACATGGTTTCCCACGACCACCCTTTCACCTTTTTAAACGGGGCATAGAAACAGGCTGCACTGGCCGCGCCTATCAAATGCCAGAAGATACCCATCGTAATCGCATGATTCATTTTTACGTCCTCATCGTTTTTATAGCCGGTGGCTTCCCCCCGGCTTGATGAGTGTAAAAATTAGGCAGTTCAGGAACCTTCAGACTGTTGCCGCAATTTAGTTTTGGATGGCAATCAACACGTTAACCGGGTGAGCAGACTCACAATTTTGTGATAAGGCAAAAATCAAATAACCTTATAAAAACTACGGCATTGATAATCATTTTCAATATCATTTAATTAACTATAATGAACCAACTGCTTACGCGGCATTAACAGCTGTGCCGCCCGACAATAATGGAGAGGATTATGAGTTATACACTGCCATCCCTGCCGTATGCCTACGACGCACTGGAACCGCATTTCGACAAGCAGACGATGGAAATCCATCACACTAAACACCACCAGACCTATGTGAACAACGCGAACGCCGCGCTGGAAAGCCTGCCAGAGTTCGCTAACCTGTCTGCTGAAGAGCTGATCACCAAGCTGGACCAGCTGCCAGCGGACAAGAAAACCGTTCTGCGTAACAACGCTGGCGGCCACGCTAACCACAGCCTGTTCTGGAAAGGCCTGAAGACCGGTACCACCCTGCAGGGCGACCTGAAAGCGGCTATCGAGCGCGACTTCGGCTCCGTTGACAACTTCAAAGCGGAATTCGAAAAAGCCGCTGCAACCCGTTTCGGCTCTGGCTGGGCGTGGCTGGTTCTGAAAGGCGACAAGCTGGCGGTAGTGTCTACTGCTAACCAGGACTCCCCGCTGATGGGTGAAGCAATCTCTGGCGCATCCGGCTTCCCAATCCTGGGCCTGGACGTGTGGGAACACGCTTACTACCTGAAATTCCAGAACCGTCGCCCGGACTACATCAAAGCGTTCTGGGACGTAGTGAACTGGGACGAAGCAGCAGCGCGTTTCGCCGCTAAAAAATAAGGTTGCATTGACGCCTGTGAGAAGCGAGTCTTATGACTCGCTTTTTTTGTATCTGTATACCCGTCATACTTCAAGTTGCAGGTGCGTTGGCTGCGTTCGCTCACCCCAGTCACTTACCTGAGTAAGCTCCTGGGGATTCACTCTCTTGCCGCCTTCCTGCAACTCGAATTATTTAGGGCATAAAAGGAGCAGCGATGCATTATCCGGTGAATGTATTTACAGGCAAGGTAAGGGAGTACGACGGCAGCCGCCCGAGTGCCATCGCCAAAATTCAGGTCGACGGTGAGCTGACGTTAACCGACCTCGGGCTTGCGGGTGACGAGCAGGCCGAAAAGAAAATCCACGGCGGGCCCGATCGCGCGCTGTGCCACTACCCGCGTGAACACTATCAGCACTGGAAAACCGAATTCCCCGAGCAGGCGGACCTCTTCGTTGCCCCCGCGTTTGGCGAGAATCTCTCCACCGAAGGGCTCACCGAAAAGAACGTGTTTATCGGTGATATCTACCGCTGGGGCGATGCCCTGATTCAGGTGACGCAGCCACGCTCGCCGTGCTTCAAGCTCAACTACCATTTCGGTATTCAGGATATGTCGGCCCAGCTGCAAAAAGCGGGTAAAACCGGCTGGCTGTATCGTGTGGTGCTGGCTGGGCAGATTTCAGCGGACGCCCCGCTTGAACTGGCGTCGCGCCTGAGCGATGTGTCTGTTTATGACGCCTGCGCCATTGCCTGGCATATGCCGTTTGACGACGAACAGTATCACCGCCTGCTGTCGGCGGCGGGGCTATCGACCAGCTGGACGAGAACGATGCAGAAGCGGCGTTTAAGCAGCAAGATCGAAGATAATTCGCGGAGATTGTGGGGGAAATAGTCCTCCGCAGAAAGTAGGCCGGGTAAGGCGAAGCCGCCACCCGGCACTAACACCTACGAACGCTTATACAACGGTAGCCACAGCGTTAACCGTAGTCCACCCAGCGGACTGTCATCGGCTTTCACCCAGCCACGGTGCTGCTGCATGGCAGTTTCAACAATCGCCAGACCCAGTCCCGTACCACCTGATTCCCGGTCGCGCGCCTCATCGGTACGATAGAACGGACGGAAAATCTGCTCGCGGTCTTCCGGGCTGACGCCAGGACCGTCGTCATCGACAATGACGGTGATCCCGTCTTTATCCACCGAGAACGCCACCTCAATCTTCGTATGCGAGTAGCGAAGAGCGTTACGCACGATGTTCTCCAGCGCGCTTTCCAGCGTGTTGGGGTTACCGTACAGCGGCCACGGGCCCGGCGGGAAGTTGACGGTGAAGGATTTACCCATCTGTTCCGCTTCGAACGCCGCGTTGTCCAGCACCTCGTGCCAGAGGTGATTCGCCTTCACCGTTTCGCTGACCAGCGCGTTTTTCTGCTGATTGCGCGACATGACCAGCAGGTCGTTGATCATGCTGTCCAGGCGGTGCGCTTCCGTTTCAATACGCTCCAGCTCTTTGCTCTCACCGCTGCGGCGGCGCAGCAGCGCGGTGCCAAGCTGCAAGCGCGTAAGCGGGGTACGCAGCTCGTGCGAGATATCCGACAGCAGACGCTGCTGCGCTGTCATCATGCGATCGAGGGCGCTCACCATCTGGTTAAAACTGGTTCCGGCGGCAAGGAACTCCTGCGGACCTGCTTCCAGCTCAGGGTGCTGTCGCAGGTTACCCTGCGCCACCTCATCGGCGGCATTCTTCAGCTTACGCGCCGGTTTTGCCAGGCTCCACGCCAGCCATAACAGCAGCGGCGAGCTGACCAGCATGGTGACAATCAGCAGCAGGAGAGGGCGGTCAAACAGCAGGTTGATAAAATCAGACTGGGAGTTACTCGCCGGACGGATCAGGTAGAGCTGATAATTATCCTCTCCGTCCCTGACGGAGAAAGGCCCCACCATCTCTACGCGGCCATATTTCTTCTTCTGGGGATGATCGGCGTTATCCGCCTGGCCAATGAAGTTGCGGATAATCTGCATTTCATTGCGATCGGCCCCAATCACGCGGCCTTCGCTGGTCACCAGCAGCAGGCGTTGTCCGGGCGGCGCCCACTTGTCGATAGCGCGAAACAGCCTGCGCCACCACATTAAATCGTTCGGCGGATCGTTTGCCAGCTCGGCTTCCACGTGCTGCTCGATCATCACGCCCTGACGTTGCTCGCTGTCGAGAAGCTCCGTCATCTGGCGTGAGTCGAGTTTTGGCAACATCAGTACGAGCATTAAAACCAGTGCCAGCGTCAGCCAGAAGATGGCGAAGATGCGGGCGGTTAAGCTTCCTATCATGAAGCAGAAACCATCAGATAACCGCGACCACGCAGGGTTTTAAACCATGGGTGACCGTCTTTACGCTCCGGCAGCTTACGGCGCAGGTTAGAGATGTGCATGTCGATGGCGCGGTCAAACGGGGTGAGGCGTTTGCCCAGCACTTCCTGGCTTAGATGTTCACGCGAAACCACCTGGCCGAGGTGCTGCGCCAGCAGATACAGCAGGGTGAACTCCGTGCCGGTCAGTTCCAGCGTCTGGCCATCAAAGCTTGCTTCCTGACGGCCCGGGTTCAGGCTCAGGGAATCGACTTCAAGGGTGGGTGAGCTGTTGTCGGTATTTTGCTGCTGCTCGCTCCAGTGCGAACGGCGCAGGATAGCGCGAATACGGGCAACCAGTTCACGGTCGTTAAACGGCTTCGGTAAATAGTCATCCGCGCCCAGCTCAAGGCCGAGTACGCGGTCAAGTTCGCTGCCGCGTGCGGTCAGCATGATTACGGGAGTCTGGTGTGTCTGGCGAAGCTCTTTCAACGTATCAATACCGTTTTTCTTCGGCATCATCACGTCGAGCAAAAGTAAATCGATGCTGTCGTCAAGGAGACTCAGCGCCTGCTCGCCATCATGGGCAACCAGGACGTTGAAACCTTCCATGTCGAGCAACTCCTTTAAAAGGGATGTGAGCTCTCGGTCATCATCAACTAACAGGATTTTATTCATTGTTTAAATACCTCCGAGGCAGAAATTACGACATCAAGGCTATCTAATCCATGACTTTACGTTGTTTTACACCCCCTGACGCATGTTTGCAGCCTGAATCGTAGACTGTCTCTCGTTGAATCGCGACACGAAAGATTTTGGGAGCAAGTGATGCGCAAAGTTACCGCTGCCGTCATGGCCTCAACGCTGGCGTTCAGTGCGTTTAGCCAGGCTGCTGAAGCTATCATCAGCGATAACAGTCCCTTACAAGAGGGTGCAACGCAGAACAGCAGCCAAAGCCATATGTTTGACGGCATAAGTTTAACCGAACATCAGCGTCAACAGATGCGAGATCTGATGCAGAGGGCACGACACGACCAGCCCCCTGTTAATGTTAGCGAAATGGAGACAATGCATCGCCTTGTCACCGCAGAAAATTTTGACGAAAGCGCTGTACGCGCTCAGGCCGAAAAAATGGCACAGGAACAGGTTGCCCGCCAGGTAGAGATGGCGAAGGTCCGCAACCAGATGTTCCATCTGCTAACGCCTGAGCAGCAAGCGGTTTTGAACACTAAACATCAGCAGCGAATGGACCAGCTGCGTGAGGTTGCACGGATGCAGCGAAGCTCAGAAACGTCGTTTTTCAGTAGCAATAGCAGTACCCGTAGTAACCAGTAAACCCTGTTTTCCTTGCCATAGACACCATCCCTGTCTTCCCCCACATGATGTGGGGGTTTTTTTTGCCCCGCATCCGCCCTGTTAACCGTTTATTCATCCTTAGACTCCCCATGCTTCCGTTATAATAGCGGCATGACATGACAGGAGCGTTTATGAATCAATCCTATGGAAGACTGGTAAGCCGGGCCGCCATTGCGGCGACCGTCATGGCCTCCAGCCTGTTGCTGATTAAAATCTTTGCTTGGTGGTACACCGGCTCGGTCAGTATTCTGGCGGCGCTGGTGGACTCGCTAATGGACATTGCCGCCTCGTTGACCAACCTGCTGGTCGTGCGTTACTCGCTGCAGCCAGCGGATGAAGAGCACACCTTTGGGCACGGTAAAGCGGAGTCGCTGGCCGCGCTGGCGCAAAGTATGTTTATATCCGGTTCTGCGCTGTTCCTGTTTCTCACCGGCATTCAGCATCTCGTCTCGCCGACACCGATGAACGATCCCGGCGTCGGCGTCGTTGTGACGATCGTTGCGCTTATTTGCACACTTGTTCTGGTAACGTTCCAGCGCTGGGTCGTTCGCAAAACGCAAAGTCAGGCCGTACGGGCGGATATGCTTCATTATCAATCTGATGTTATGATGAATGGGGCTATTCTTATTGCGCTCGGTCTGGCCTGGTATGGCTGGCATCGCGCCGATGCGTTATTTGCGTTAGGGATTGGTATCTATATTTTATATAGCGCCCTGCGGATGGGGTATGAAGCGGTGCAATCACTGCTTGACCGCGCCCTCCCGGACTCAGAACGTAATGAAATTTTTTCTATCGTGACCTCCTGGCCCGGCGTCAGCGGTGCACACGATCTTCGAACGCGGCAGTCAGGGCCGACCCGCTTTATTCAGATTCATATTGAAATGGAAGACAACCTGCCACTGGTTCAGGCTCACGTTATTGCTGAACAGGTCGAGCAGGCGATTTTGCAGCGTTTTCCTGGTTCAGACGTCATCATTCACCAGGATCCCTGTTCGGTTGTACCCGGTCATGTTGGGCTTTCGTAATTCGTTGTAAAAAAGTGAGCCAGGCCAGCATTTTGTGTATAAATTACCGCCGTTTGGTCTGACCTGAATCAATTCAGCTGGAAGGGATTGATATACTATTTGCAGTATTCGTTGGTCGATAAGTTTCTTCCGGCAACAGATTTCAATTTTGCATTCCTAAGTTCAGAGGTAGTCATGATTAAGAAAATCGGTGTGTTGACAAGCGGCGGTGATGCGCCGGGCATGAACGCGGCAATTCGTGGTGTTGTCCGTGCAGCGCTGACGGAAGGCCTGGAAGTTTTTGGCGTTTATGACGGTTATCTGGGCCTGTATGAAGATCGTATGGTTCAGCTCGACCGTTACAGCGTGTCTGACATGATCAACCGTGGCGGTACTTTCCTCGGTTCCGCGCGCTTCCCGGAATTCCGTGATGAACACGTTCGTGAAGTGGCTATCGAAAACATGAAGAAACGCGGCCTGGACGCCCTGGTGGTTATCGGTGGTGATGGCTCCTACATGGGTGCAAAACGTCTGACCGAAATGGGCTTCCCGTGCATCGGTCTGCCGGGCACCATCGACAACGACATCAAAGGTACTGACTACACTATCGGCTTCTTTACTGCGCTGGGTACCGTTGTTGAAGCGATTGACCGTCTGCGTGACACCTCTTCTTCTCACCAGCGTATCTCTATCGTTGAAGTGATGGGCCGTTACTGCGGTGACCTGACGCTGGCGGCAGCCATTGCGGGCGGTTGTGAATTTATCGTCGTGCCGGAAGTCGAATTTAGCCGTGAAGATCTGGTGGCTGAAATCAAAGCAGGCATCGCGAAAGGTAAAAAACACGCAATCGTGGCTATCACCGAGCACATCTGTGACGTTGACGAGCTGGCGAAGTACATCGAAGCCGAAACCAAACGCGAAACTCGCGCGACCGTACTGGGTCACATCCAGCGCGGCGGTTCCCCAGGCCCTTACGACCGTATTCTGGCGTCCCGTATGGGCGCGTACGCTATCGATCTGCTGCTGCAGGGCCACGGCGGCCGCTGCGTCGGTATTCAGAACGAAAAACTGGTTCACCACGACATCATCGACGCGATTGAAAACATGAAGCGTCCGTTCAAAGGTGACTGGCTGGACTGCGCGAAAAAACTGTACTGATCGGCTCTGTTGCCCGGTGGCGGCAAGGTAAATGCAAAACGGTAACCCTTGGGTTACCGTTTTTTTATGGTTGCTCCCTCTCCCGTGGGAGAGGGGTGGAGTGAGGGCATCAGGCCGCTCATCCACTTCTTTTATTCCACTACGTTATAGCCAATCTTTTTTTATTCTTTATTCCTCGATTCGC
Organism: Enterobacter sp. 940_PEND; assembly: GCF_001059415.1. Lineage (NCBI taxonomy): Bacteria > Pseudomonadati > Pseudomonadota > Gammaproteobacteria > Enterobacterales > Enterobacteriaceae > Enterobacter > Enterobacter sp. 940_PEND. Next base: position 52,804 of record NZ_JUMS01000116.1, on the reverse strand, counting down.
TTTCTGGCACGCTGCATTCATCAAAACACTACACAAGAGAGCTGGGCGATGAATAAATGGGGCGTGGGTTTAACATTATTGCTGGCATCGACCAGCGTTCTGGCTAAGGATATCCAGTTACTGAACGTGTCATACGACCCGACGCGTGAACTGTACGAGCAATACAACAAAGCGTTCGCGGCACACTGGAAGCAGGAAACCGGTGACAACGTGGTGGTTCGCCAGTCGCATGGCGGCTCCGGCAAGCAGGCGACGTCCGTGATAAACGGTATTGAAGCCGACGTGGTGACCCTGGCGCTGGCCTACGACGTCGACGCGATCGCCGAGCGTGGCCGTATCGACAAAAACTGGATCAAACGCCTGCCGGATAACTCTGCGCCATACACTTCGACCATCGTCTTCCTGGTGCGTAAAGGCAACCCGAAACAAATTAAAGACTGGAACGACCTGATCAAACCGGGCGTTTCTGTGATTACCCCGAACCCGAAAAGCTCCGGCGGCGCTCGCTGGAACTACCTCGGCGCGTGGGGATATGCACTGCATCACAACAATGGCGACCAGGCCAAAGCTCAGGAATTCGTGAAGGCGCTGTATAAAAACGTTGAGGTGCTGGACTCCGGCGCGCGTGGTGCCACCAACACCTTCGTTGAGCGCGGGATTGGCGACGTGCTGATTGCCTGGGAAAACGAAGCTCTGCTGGCGACCCACGAGCTGGGTAAAGACAAATTCGAGATCGTGACCCCGAGCGAATCGATTCTGGCTGAGCCGACCGTTTCCGTGGTCGATAAAGTGGTTGAGAAGAAAGATACCAAAGCGGTGGCGGAAGCCTACCTGAAGTATCTGTACTCGCCAGAAGGCCAGGAAATTGCGGCGAAAAACTTCTATCGTCCACGCGATGCGGCGGTCGCCAAGAAATACGAAGGGGAGTTCCCAAAACTGAAGCTATTCACTATTGACGATGTGTTCGGCGGCTGGACGAAAGCGCAGAAAGAGCACTTCTCCAATGGCGGTACCTTCGACCAAATTAGCCAGCGCTAACCATTAGCCTGTGACACGGTGACCCGGCGTGAGAAATCCGCCGGGTTTTTTATTTGGTCATCATTTTGCGTTACTCTTTTGCCTCTATTGAAAACAGGGAACGCGTTGTGAAAAAAATTATCTTATTGATCCTCATTGTCATCGCCCTTGCCGCTGGCGGCGTGTACTGGATGAAAGCGGGTAATCCGAATGCGTTGCGCCATATCGTTCTCGACCAGTGTGTGCCGAATCAGATCCAGAACCGTAACCCGGCACCCTGTGCGCAGGTGAAAACGGATGCAGGCTATGTGGTATTTAAAGATCGCAACGGGCCGCTGCAATACCTGCTGATGCCAACATATCGCATCAACGGTACCGAGAGCCCGCTGCTGACCGACGCTCATACGCCGAACTTTTTCTGGCTGGCGTGGCAGTCGCGCAGCTTTATGACCCTGAAGCGTGGATCCGAGGTGCCTGATAGCGCCATTTCGCTGACGATTAACTCGCCGACTGGCCGCACGCAGAACCATTTTCATATTCATATCTCCTGCCTGCGCCCGGACGTGCGCGAGAAGCTCAACGCGGCACAGGGAGAAATCAGCACCCAGTGGCTGCCTCTGCCCGGGGGACTGGAAGGACATGAGTATCTTGCTCGCCGCGTGACGGAGAATGAACTGGTCCAGCGCAGCCCGTTTATGATGCTGGCGGAAGAGCTGCCGGAAGCGCGCGACCATATGGGGCGTTTCGCGCTGGCGATGGCGCAGCAGTCGGATGGCTCTTTTGTTTTGCTGGCGACCGAGCGTAACCTGCTCACGCTTAACCGCGCGTCTGCGGAGGAATTGCAGGATCATCAATGCGCTATCCTGAAGTAACCCCACCATAAATCGCGTTTACTCGGGCTGCCTGTCACCGTAGACTTGCTGAAAAATTCTACAGGAGACAGGTATGTCGCTCTGGTTAACGTATCCTCTGCTGCTGCCCTCACTGATTGTTGGCGTCACCATCGTGCTGTGGGCGACGTCGCTATTGCCGGAATTTATCACCGCGCTGCTGTTCTTCACGGCGGCGATGACCGCCAGAATCGCTCCGCCGGAGGTCATCTTCGGCGGTTTTGCCTCGTCGGCTTTCTGGCTGGTATTCAGCGGCTTTGTGCTTGGCGTGGCGATCCGTAAAACCGGACTGGCGGACAGGGCCGCCCGGGCGCTGTCGGCAAAGCTCACCGACTCCTGGGTGTTGATGGTGGCGAGCGTGGTGCTGCTGAGCTACGCGCTGGCGTTTGTGATGCCGTCGAACATGGGACGTATTGCGCTGCTGATGCCGATTGTCGCGGCGATGGCAAAACGCGCCGGTATCGCCGACGGCTCCCGCGCCTGGTTCGGGCTGGCGCTGGCGGTGGGGTTCGGGACTTTCCAGCTTTCGGCGACGATCCTGCCTGCTAACGTCCCTAACCTGGTGATGAGCGGTGCGGCCGAAGGCTCGTACGGCATCCATCTGAACTATGTCCCGTATCTGCTGCTGCACACGCCGGTGCTCGGTATTCTCAAAGGCCTGATCCTGATTGGCCTCATCTGCTGGCTATTTCCCGGCAGCCCAAAACCGCCGAAGGAACAGGCGCCGTCTGAGCCGATGGGGCGGGATGAAAAGCGTCTTGCCTGGCTCCTGGCGGTGGTGCTGGGGATGTGGGTCACGGAGAGCTGGCACGGCGTTGGGCCGGCGTGGACGGGGCTGGCGGCGTCGATCATCGTCATGCTGCCGCGCATTGGTTTCATTACCGGGGAAGAGTTTTCTGCCGGGGTGAACATGCGCACCTGTATTTACGTCGCGGGGATTCTTGGGCTTGCGATCGTCGTGACGCAAACCGGTATCGGAACGGCAATGGGCGAGGCGTTGCTTCGCATTATGCCGCTGGATGCAGACAGACCGTTCACCAGCTTCCTGGCGCTGACCGGTATTACCACGGCGCTCAACTTCATTATGACCGCCAACGGCGTGCCGGCGCTTTACACCACGCTGGCGCAGAGCTTCTCGGACGCGACCGGTTTCCCGCTGCTGTCGGTGATCATGATTCAGGTGCTGGGCTATTCCACGCCGCTGCTGCCGTATCAGGCGTCGCCGATCGTGGTGGCGATGGGGCTAGGAAAGGTGCCTGCCAGGGCGGGGATGGTGCTTTGTCTGGCGCTGGCTATCGCAACGTATCTGGTGCTGCTGCCGCTGGATTATCTGTGGTTTAGTTTGCTGGGGAAAGTGTAGTTCGGTGCGAGCGGTTTCACCTCACCCCAACCCTCTCCCAAAGGGAGAGGGAGGAGAAGAGCGGCGGGCAAGCGCAAGCGCCACCCGCCACAAAGGCAATTACGCCTGTTTAGCCGCTTCTGCTGCCTTAACGATCACCGCGAAAGCGTCAGCTTTCAGGGATGCACCGCCAACCAGCGCGCCATCGATGTCTGGCTGGGTGAACAGCTCAGCAGCGTTGGAGGCGTTTACGGAACCGCCGTACTGAATAATCACTTGCTCAGCGACCTTCGCGTCGGCTTTAGCAATGTGGTCACGAATGAATTTGTGAACCGCCTGAGCCTGCGCAGGGGTTGCAGATTTGCCGGTACCGATCGCCCAGACTGGCTCGTAAGCGATTACCGCGCCTTCGAACGCTGCCGCGCCCTGGGTTTTCAGCACTGCGTCGATCTGACGTGCACATACTTCTTCGGTTTTGCCCGCTTCGTTTTCCGCTTCGGTTTCACCGATGCACAGAACCGGGATCAGACCCTGCTCTTTCAGCACGGCGAATTTCTTCGCGATGAACTCATCGGATTCTTTGTGATAGGTGCGACGCTCGGAGTGGCCGATGATGATGTATTTTGCGCCGATATCTTTCAGCATTTCAGCGGAGGTTTCACCGGTGAACGCGCCAGACAGGTTAACGTCAACGTTCTGCGCGCCCAGAATGATGTGGCTGCCGTCAGCGGCGTGTTTAGCCAGATCCAGGTACATATCCGGCGGAGCGATAGCAACCGCGCAGCCCGTCACGCCAGCCAGCTCTTTACGCAGGTTCGCAACCAGCTCGTTTACCATGTGGCGGCTGCCGTTCAGTTTCCAGTTACCCATCACTAAAGGATGTCGCATTTCAATTCTCCACGCTAAATAAGCGAATTAAGGAATATGGCCACCCTGTCGGGCAGCATGGTCTGTGAATCAGTATAGAGATTTTCCCTCGAAAGGCTTTGCTTTTTGTCATTAATTCGCCCCGCCGAGGGTGTCAGATAGTGCCAGCTTAATCGGTTCAACAGCGAAGGTCAGTCCTTTTTCACCGTTGTCCGCCACAACATAGCGGATCGCGCCTTCGGTATCAGCGTAGTAACGCTTGTTTTTCCCGGCGGTAAGGAGTTTTTGCAGCTTTTGCTGACTTTGTTTTTTCGTCAGCGCAGGGGTAAAGGCCTGCAGTACCGCGCTCATGTACTCCAGCGCTTTCGCCTTAGCGGCTTTCTGCTCTGGCCCCTGTATCGGCAGCCAGGTGATTTGCATACTTTTGATTTTTAACGTACCGCGCTCCAGCGCCGTGGAAGCATACAAATTCTCATTTATCTTGCTTGCCGCACGGGTCAGTGTAGGGGTATCGCGGGAGCCATCAATGGCACGAAACTCATCCAGCGGCAGCGTTGGATTGGTCTGATTGAAGGTTTCACGAAACTGGCTGATGGACTGATCGAAGGACGGTGCGCCCGCCAGCAGATAGGGTGCTGTGGTCGGGGCAGTGGTTTCGGCGGCGTGCAGGGGATAACCCGCGCTGAGCAGCGCTAAACACAGGAAAAGAGAACGTGCCGAACTTTTCATCAACATTGCCCCTGGCCGTAAGTGCTCATGATTAAAACGATATCTGGTCGGCTTGTCAAAAGGTCACAACTCCAGGATAAAATGCGCACTATACGATAATAAGGAACCTTACATGACCATACAGCAGTGGCTGTTTTCATTCAAAGGGCGTATTGGACGCCGTGATTTCTGGATCTGGATGGTGACGTGGGTTGTCGCCATGCTGCTTCTGTTTTTCGTTGCTTACAACGCCTGGCTGAGCACGCAAACGGCGGCCTTCGCGCTGGTCTGTCTGCTATGGCCAACGGCGGCGGTTGTCGTAAAACGGCTGCACGATCGCGGACGTTCCGGCGCGTGGGCATTTCTGATTATTCTGGCGTGGATGCTGGTGGCGGGAAACTGGGCGATGCTTCCGTCCATCCTGCCGTGGGTCGTAGGCAGGCTGCTGCCGTCGGTCATCTTCGTGATGATGATTGTCGATCTGGGCGCGTTTATTGGCACCCAGAGCGAAAACAAATACGGTAAAGACACCCTTGAGGTGAAATACCGCTGATCACCAGTAGTGTTCGGCGGTCATATGGCCCGGTCGGCGGCGAAGATGTTTCGTCATCTGCCGGGTATCCTTCAGAAGCTGCTGCGTGTCCCGCACCATCTGCGGGTTGCCGCACAGCATGACGTGGCTGGTTTCAGCGTTCAGCGGCAAACCCACCGCGTCTTCCAGGGCTCCACTCTCAATTAACGCCGGCACGCGGCCGGTAAGCGCTCCTGCTACGGTTTCGCGGCTGACCACCGTCTGAATCTTTAACTTCCCGCCGTACTGCTGTTCAAGCGCCTGCATCTGCGGCAAATAGCTCAGGTCTGCGGCGTAGCGCGCAGCGTGCACCAGCACGATGTTTTTAAAGCGCTCCAGATCTTTGCCGTACTGCAAAATAGAGAGATAAGGGCCGATGGCCGTACCGGTTGCCAGCATCCAGAGCGTGTCGCAGTCAGGGATCTCTTCGAGCACAAAGAAGCCTGCCGCTTCACTCACAATTTGCACGTCGTCGCCGGGCTCAAGGGCGGCAAGGCGCGGGCTGAGCTTACCGTCAGGAACGGTGACCAGATAGAACTCGAGATCCGGGTTATCAGGCGCGTTAACGTAAGAATAGGCGCGCTGCACGCGCTCGCCGTCGACGTCCAGCCCCAGCTTCGCAAATTGCCCGGCCTTAAACGGGTGAACGGGAGCATGTACGGTGAGACTAAATAGCGCATCGGTCCAGAACTGTACCTTTGTGACTTTACCTGTTACCCAGTCCGCCATGATCTTCTCCTGTGCTGTTTCTCTGTTCTATCTTCCGTACTTGTGGTGATAATTTCCAGCCCGTCAGGGCCGGAAAGCTCTATCGATCAAACGGTTTTACAGAATGTGCGTCTGCACGTCCGGGTCTTTGCGGTCGAGATAGTGGATTGACTGGATGCGGCGAATGGTGCGTGATTTACCGCGAATCAGCAGCGTTTCAGTGGTGGCCATATTACCCTTGCGGGTGATGCCGTCCAGCAGATCGCCTTTGGTGATGCCGGTCGCCGAGAAGACAACGTTATCGCTACGCGCCATTTCGTCCAGAGGCAGCACTTTATTGGCCTCGATGCCCATCGCTTCGCAGCGCGCCAGCTCGTTTTCCCCGATACGGCGGTTCTCTTCGCTGTCGCCTTTCACCTCATGACGGGGCAGAAGACGGGCCTGCATATCGCCATCCAGCGCGCGGATCACCGCCGCAGAGACCACACCTTCCGGCGCGCCGCCGATGCCGTACAGCACGTCGACTTCGCTGTCCGGCATGCAGGTCAGGATCGAGGCGGCAACGTCACCGTCAGGGATAGCAAACACGCGCACGCCGAGCTTTTGCATCTGCGTGATGGTGGCGTCGTGGCGCGGTTTCGCCAGAATCGTCACGGTAAGTTCGCTAAGGGGTTTGCCCAGGGCTTTGGCGATGTTTTGCAGGTTCTCTTCCAGCGGCAGGCTAAGGTCGATTGCGCCCTTCGCGCCTGGACCGACAATCAGCTTTTCCATATACATGTCCGGCGCGTTGAGGAAGCAGCCCTTATCGCCTACGGCCAGCACCGCTAACGCATTGGCCTGACCCATCGCCGTCATGCGGGTGCCTTCGATCGGGTCGACGGCGATATCCACGGCATCGCCTTTGCCGGTACCGACTTTTTCACCGATGTAGAGCATCGGCGCTTCGTCGATCTCGCCTTCGCCGATCACGATGGTGCCGTCAATGTTGACCTGGTTAAGTACTATGCGCATGGCATGGACGGCAGCGCCGTCTGCGGTATTTTTGTCGCCACGGCCCAGCCATTTATAGCCTGCAAGGGCTGCTGCTTCGGTGACGCGGGAAAACTCGATAGCAAGTTCACGTTTCATGAGGTACTCGTGCAATCAAAAGGAATTGCACGAAGTTTATCACAGAGTGGGTAAGGTGCGGTCTGTACTCCCCTCACCCTAACCCTCTCCCCAAAGGGGCGAGGGGACCTAAAACACCCTCTCCCCTTTGGGGAGAGGGCCGGGGTGAGGGGGATTACTCTTCGTGCTCTTCCCACGCCAGGGCGCGTTTCACCGCTTTTTTCCAGCCGCTGTAGCGGAAGTTACGCTCGGTGGTTTCGATGCCCGGACGGAATTCGCGTTCGATAACCGCTTTTTCCTGCAGCTCGTCCAGGTTCTGCCAGAAGCCTACCGCCAGACCGGCAAGGTACGCCGCGCCCAGCGCCGTGACTTCACGCACTTCAGGGCGCTCAACGCGGGTGCCGAGAATGTCGGACTGGAACTGCATCAGGAAGTTATTCGCTACCGCACCGCCGTCCACGCGCAGGGCGTGCAGACGAATGCCGGAGTCAGCCTGCATCGCTTCCAGCACGTCGCGCGTCTGGTAGGCGATGGATTCCAGGGTGGCGCGAATAATGTGGTTAGAGTTCACACCGCGCGTCAGCCCGAAAATTGCGCCGCGTGCATACGGATCCCAGTACGGTGCGCCCAGACCGGTGAACGCAGGCACCACGTACACGCCGTTGGTGTCTTTCACTTTGGTCGCGAAGTACTCGGAGTCGAACGCATCGCTGATCAGCTTCATTTCGTCGCGCAGCCACTGAATGGATGCACCAGCCATGAACACCGCACCTTCCAGCGCATAGTTCACTTCGCCGCGCGGACCGCAGGCGATGGTGGTCAGCAGGCCGTTTTCTGATTTCACCGCCTTCTCGCCGGTGTTCATCAGCATAAAGCAGCCGGTGCCGTAGGTGTTCTTCGCCATCCCTTCCTTGACGCACAGCTGGCCGAACAGCGCCGCCTGCTGGTCACCGGCGATACCGGCGATAGGAATACGGGTGCCGCCTTTACCGCCGATGTTGGTCTGACCGTACACTTCTGAAGACTTACGCACTTCAGGCAGCATCGCGCGCGGAATGTCCAGCGCGTCCAGCATCTTGTCATCCCACTCCAGGGTATTGATGTTGAACAGCATGGTACGCGAGGCGTTGGTGTAGTCGGTGACGTGAACGCGTCCCTGGGTCATCTTCCAGATAAGCCAGGTATCGACGGTACCGAACAGCAGCTCGCCGCGTTTAGCACGCTCGCGTGAACCTTCTACGTGGTCGAGGATCCATTTCACTTTGGTGCCGGAGAAATACGGGTCAACCACCAGACCGGTGGCGCTGCGCACGTACTCTTCCATACCGTCGCGCTTCAGCTGTTCGCAGATCTCGGATGTACGGCGGCACTGCCAGACGATAGCGTTGTAAATGGGCTTACCGGTTTCACGTTCCCAGACAATCGTCGTTTCACGCTGGTTGGTAATACCAATCGCGGCAATCTCGTCGGAACTGATATCGGCTTTCGCCAGCACTTCGACCAGCGTGGAGCTTTGTGACGCCCAAATCTCCATCGGGTCGTGTTCTACCCAGCCTGGACGAGGATAAATTTGCTCAAATTCGCGCTGTGACACGCTGACGATGTTCGCGTCATGATCCATTACGACAGCGCGGGAGCTGGTAGTGCCCTGGTCGAGCGCAACGATATATTTTTTTTCGGTCATGGTATGTGTCCCGTAGTCAGATTACAGCGAAGCTTTTTGTTGTGCGGTAGAAGTCGTTTCCTTCTCCTCTTCCACACAGGTGTCGCACGGTAAGTGGCGACCAATTAATTTGCGGTAGCTAAACGCACCCAGCGCAGCCCCGACAACCGGCGCAAACAGCGGTACCAGGAAGTAAGGAATGTCTTTGCCACCGGTGAAAGCGACGTCGCCCCAGCCGGCGATAAAGGCGAAGGCTTTTGGTCCGATATCACGTGCCGGGTTCATCGCGAAGCCGGTCAGCGGGCCCATGGATGCGCCAATCACCGCAATCAGCAAACCAATCAGCAGGGGTGCCAGCGGGCCGCGCGGAATGCCGTTTCCGTCGTCGGTCAGCGCCAGGATAACGCCCATCAGAATAGCGGTAATCACCATTTCAACTGCGAACGCCTGCACAAAATTGATATGCGGGTTAGGGTAGGTTGAGAAGATGCCTGCCAGATCCAGACTTTCGACGCTGCCGCGCACCATATGATGCGTCTGTTCGAAGTCGATGAAAAGATTGTAATAAAGCCCGTAAACTAACGCCGCTGCGCAAAACGCGCCGGCAAACTGAGAAAGAATGAAAGGAACAACTTTGCGTCCGTCAAAGCACGCGAACAGCCACAGTGCGATTGTCACCGCCGGGTTAAGATGTGCACCAGAAACCCCTGCAGTCAGGTAGATGGCCATCGCCACGCCCAGACCCCAGATGATACTGATTTCCCACTGACCAAAACTGGCACCCGCCACTTTCAGTGCAGCAACACAGCCCACTCCGAAGAATATCAACAACCCGGTACCAAGGAACTCGGCAATGCACTGGCCTTTTAAGGTTGATGTCTGACTCATAATCGGAATCCTGAAGAAATTGATGTTTATTGTTAGCATGGCCGCCCGTGACAGCCACGATGCCCTGTAGACATAGTGTTAATTTATCGTTAACGAGCAAAAACGAGAAATATCGAAATCAAAATGTGTGGTCTGTGTCAATAAAATGAGCGTTTTCGCGCCATAAAGCACATTTTAGCATCAGTACAGGAATGTGAGCTGAATCATTTCATTAACGAATCAGTTAACAATTTAGGGGTATATGACGCGAACACACCAGGACCAGACCTAAAAGTGTTGCAAACCGCGATCTGCGCGGTGTGTCGCTGGACACAGAGCGCCGCGCTCCATACAATCGACGGTATATGTCGTGCGCGTTTATGTTAAAGCGTCGCCTTGCAATTCAGGAGAGGTAGCATCATGTCTTTAGAAGTGTTTGAGAAACTGGAATCGAAAGTACAGCAGGCGATTGACACCATCACCCTGCTGCAGATGGAAATTGAAGAGCTGAAAGAAAAGAACAACAGCCTGGCGCAGGAAGTTCAGAACGCTCAGCACGGCCGCGAAGAGCTGGAGCGCGAAAACAACCAGCTGCGCGAACAGCAGAACGGCTGGCAGGATCGCCTGCAGGCGCTGCTGGGACGTATGGAAGAAGTCTAATTTCTCTCGGGAAATACAGATGAAATAAGCCGGGTAAGGCGTCGCCGCCACCCGGCTTTTTTATGGTTCTCGCTGACTTTTTACTACTCGATATCCAGCGGATCTTCGGAAAGGATAATGCCGGTATTATCGGCGTAGAGATGATCCCCGGAGAAGAAGGTCACGCCGCCGAAATTGACGCGCACGTCGCTTTCGCCGATGCCGTCACCTGCCGCCCCTACCGGTATGGCCGCGATGGCCTGAATCCCGATATCCAGGTCTTCCAGATCGTCCACCTGACGTACGGAACCGTACACCACAAGGCCTTCCCACTCATTCTGAACGGCAATGCCGGCCAGCTCAGCATCTATTAATGCACGGCGCACGGAACCGCCGCCGTCGACCACAAGAACGCGGCCGCGGCCATTCTGTTCGAGCAGATCGTACAGCAACCCGTTGTCCTCGAAACATTTCACCGTGACGATTTGACCGCCAAACGACGACCTCCCACCAAAGTTGGAGAACAGCGGTTCAACGACGTTGACATCTTCCTGGTAGATGTCACAAAGCTCGGAGGTATCGTATTTCATAGGTTTAACGCTCAGTTGCTGCGAATGTGTTCAGTATATCGTGCGAAATGCGTTGTTGGCAAAATCATCAATTGTTAATTGATATTTGTCAGCTAACGCAGCGTCTGGCTTAAAACAATCCCGATGACGAACAACAGGTTAGTCAGCAACGCGCCTTTTACCGTACGTTCCAGCATTGGCGGCATGGCGGACGGGCTGAGTTCACGCATCACAAAGCGGGCCTGCTTAATCAGCAGCGGCGCGGCAAGCACAAACAGCCAGCCCCACAAGCTCTGCAAGGAAATCAGGTTAAACAGCGCCAGGCAAACCAGCGCGCCAATGAGCAGACAGGCGTGATAGCGGCGCGCATTGACCGGCCCCAGACGAACCGCCAGGGTATTTTTGCCGTTCTCGCGATCGCTGTCGATGTCGCGCAGGTTGTTGATGTTGAGCACCGCCGTCGCCAGCAGGCCGCAGGCGGTCGCGGGCAGGAACAGGGCAGGGATCACCGTATGCGCCTGCAGGTACCAGCTTCCCATCACGCTCAGCCAGCCGAAGAACACCAGTACGGAGATATCCCCGAGCCCAATATAACCGTAAGGACGCGTGCCGACGGTGTAGGTGATGGCCGCGATAATGGCCAGTAAGCCCAGCACCAGGAAGCCAATGAAATCGCTGGTGGTCTTAGACGCCACCGTCACCAGCGCCAGGCCGGATACGCAGATCAGCGCTACGGTGATAATCAGCGCGCGTTTCATCTGCGCCTGGGTAATCACCCCTTTCTGCATTCCGCGCAGTGGCCCTATGCGGTCCGGCTTGTCGCTGCCTTTTACCGCGTCGCCGTAGTCGTTGGCGAGATTGGAGAGAATTTGCAGCAGGCCGGCGGTAATCAGTGCCAGCGCGGCGACCAGCGGATCAAAATAACCCTGCCACCAGGCAAGGGCGGTGCCGACGATAATTGCGGCAAAGGCCAGAGGAAGCGTTTTAGGGCGCAGACTTTCGAGCCACGCCTGAGTACGGCTGATGTCAGTCATAAGTATTTAGCCAATAAAAATGGGGGCATTAGCCCCCATTAAACGTGATGAGAATCCAGTAACCGCGATTATAGGATAAAACGGCTCAGATCTTCATCTGCCACTAACGCATCCAGATGTTTACTCACATATTCTGCGTCAATGGTAACGGTTTGACCGTTAAGGTCGCTCGCGTCGTAAGAGATATCTTCAACCAGGCGTTCCAGCACGGTATGCAGGCGACGCGCACCGATGTTCTCGGTGGTTTCGTTGACCTGCCATGCGGCCTGGGCAATACGCTTGATACCGTCTTCGGTGAACTCGAGGTTCACGCCTTCGGTCGCCATCAGCGCTTTGTACTGTACGGTAGCAGAGGCGTTTGGCTCGGTCAGGATACGTTCGAAATCTTCGGTGGTCAGCGCCTGCAGCTCAACGCGGATAGGCAGACGGCCCTGCAGTTCCGGGATCAGATCCGACGGGCTGGCAACCTGGAACGCACCGGAAGCGATAAACAGGATGTGGTCCGTTTTCACCATGCCGTGCTTGGTGGAGACGGTGCAGCCTTCAACCAGCGGCAGCAGGTCGCGCTGAACGCCTTCGCGGGACACGTCCGGGCCGGAGCTGTTGCCGCCGCGCTTACAAATTTTGTCGATTTCGTCGATAAACACGATACCGTGCTGCTCAACCGCGTCGATAGCGTCCTGCTTCAGCTCTTCCGGGTTCACCAGCTTCGCCGCTTCTTCTTCAATCAGCAGCTTCATCGCGTCTTTAATTTTCAGCTTACGCGCTTTCTGCTTCTGGCCGCCCAGGTTCTGGAACATGGACTGCAGCTGGCTGGTCATCTCTTCCATGCCCGGAGGTGCCATGATTTCCACACCCATTGGCGCGGCAGCGAGATCGATCTCAATCTCTTTGTCGTCCAGCTGGCCTTCACGCAGTTTTTTGCGGAACGCCTGGCGCGCAGCGGACGGTTCCGCCTGCTGCTCTGCCTGGCCCCAGTTGTTTTTTGCCGGTGGGATCAGCACGTCGAGAATGCGCTCCTCGGCCATCTCTTCCGCGCGATAGCGGTTTTTCTCGATCGCCTGGACGCGCACCATCTTGATCGCCGAATCGGTCAGATCGCGGATGATGGAGTCCACTTCTTTACCCACATAGCCCACTTCGGTGAACTTGGTGGCTTCAACTTTGATGAACGGCGCGTTCGCCAGCTTCGCCAGACGACGGGCGATTTCGGTTTTACCGACGCCGGTCGGGCCGATCATCAGGATGTTTTTTGGCGTCACTTCGTGGCGCAGCTCTTCGTCAAGCTGCATCCGACGCCAGCGGTTACGCAGAGCAATAGCCACGGAACGCTTGGCGTTATCCTGGCCGATAATGTGTTTGTTCAGTTCGCTGACAATTTCGCGTGGGGTCATTTCAGACATGGGAGATCCTTACGCTTTGGAGGTCAATTCTTCGATGGTGTGGTTGTGGTTGGTATAAATGCAGATATCGCCTGCAATATCCAACGCCTTCACCGCGATATCACGCGCGTTCATGTCGGTATTCTCCAACAGCGCGCGGGCTGCAGCCTGGGCATAAGGGCCGCCAGAGCCGATGGCAATTAGGTCATTTTCCGGCTGAATGACGTCACCGTTACCGGTGATGATCAGCGAGGCGGTTTCATCGGCCACGGCCAGCAGCGCTTCGAGCTTGCGCAGCATGCGGTCGGTACGCCAGTCTTTCGCCAGCTCAACGGCAGCTTTCACCAGATGACCCTGGTGCATTTCCAGTTTGCGTTCAAACAGTTCAAACAGCGTGAAGGCGTCCGCCGTGCCGCCAGCAAAACCGGCGATCACTTTGTCGTTGTAGAGACGGCGCACTTTCTTCACGTTGCCTTTCATGACGGTATTACCCAGCGTGGCCTGGCCATCACCGGCGATTACCACATGGCCGTTACGGCGTACACTTACTATTGTTGTCACGAGCAGACCCCCTGGTTACAGAATCGGGAAACAGAAGCCCTGAGCCTGTGCTCAGGGCTGAATTAAATGATAGATGGGGGGGATTTTGGGGGTTTCAACCCCCGGAAGCGAGTCGAATGCAGTTTGTGTGGCCGGCGATTTTCAGACGCGAAATGGTGCCATCGGCGTTTTCTTTGCCTTTGACCGGCCCAATCACCACGCGATTCCAGCCGTTATTGGTGGTAATACGCGAATCAAACCCTTCAAAGGCCAGTTGCGCGCGCACCGTTTCCGCCTGCTCTGCGCCTTTGAACGAACCGCACTGCACCATCCAGCGGCGCTCGTCTTTTTTCTCTGCCGTCTGCTTCGGCGCTTCGGTCTCTTTGGTCACCGGCGCTGCCTGCTGCGTTTTCGGCTGCTGCGCGGTGGTATGCGCTGGCGTCTGGAGCAGATCCTGATACGGCTGAGCCGTCTGTTTCTGCGGCTGCGTTTTCGGCTGCTGCTGGACTGGCTGAGACTGCGCCGTACGCGTCGGCTGCTGGTATGGCTGTTCCGTTACCCGCGGCTGTGCTTTCGGCTGCTGCACCGGCTGGGTTTGCGCCCACTGCTGCTGCTGTTGTTGTTGCTGCTGCTGAATCTGCTGTTGCGCCTGACGTCGCTGCAGCGTTTGCTGGCGCTGTGCCGGCGTCTGCTCATTCCACGGTACTTCGTTCAACTGCGTAGGCTGCTGGCGCATATCGGCCTGCATTTGGGCCAGCAGCTGACGCTGTTCATCCGTCAGCTGATTCGCATTCTGCACTTCACCACCCGCAGAAGGTTCGGTTGGCGCACGCACCCCGGGCTGACGGCTTTCCAGCTCTTTGATATAGCGCCAGCGTTCTTCAGGCTTCGGAGGAAGGCCGTTTCCGGCAACTTTACTGGCCTGAAGCGCCTCAGACTCTTCTTTTTTATGGTGCGTGATGAAGTACAGGCCACCAATAAAGGCGACGACTACAGCCGCAGCAATAGCGACCATTGCTGGCGAGACAGCAGGCAGGTTACGTTGCTTTTTCCTTGAGCTACTCTTTTTGCGTCGCGAAGGTGCCGGCTGGCCGCGACGTACATAATCTCGTTGTGCCACTATCGTTTCGCTGTATTTATTCGTTCGTCAGTCCGCCATGTTACTTAAGCGGCGGGGCTTTGACCAGATAAGGGTATCCGAAAGACGTTTACTTTAAGTCAATGCCTGGGTAGTGCCGCGGACAATCAGTTCACAGTCCAGCAACCGCGAGCCGCTGCTAACTGTTTGACCGTGAAGCTGATCCAGCAGAAGCAGCATCGCTTCGCGGCCGATTTGGTAGCGCGGCTGAGCGACCGTTGAGAGCGGCGGATCGCAAAATTCTGAAAGCGAAATATTGTCGAATCCGATGATCGATAAATCTTTCGGTATCCGCAGGCCGCGGCGTTTGGCGTACGATAATGCGCCCAGCGCCATCACGTCGCTGTGACAAAATACGGCGGTTGGCGGTTCAGGCAGGTCCAGAAGTTTCTCCAGCGCTTGTCCACCCGCGGCGAAGGTAAAGTCACCGCGCGCAATGTAGTGCGGATCGACGGTGACGCCGGTACGGCGTAGCGCCTGAACGTAGCCCTGTAAGCGATAGTGACACAGCGGCATCTCTTCCGGCCCGGCAATACAGCCAATGCGCTTGTGCCCCAGTTCCTGGAGATAGTTTACGGCGTTGAACGCGGCGGTGAGGTTATCAATGTGGACCGTCGGCAGCTCCAGCTCCGGCGCAAACTCGTTGGCCATCACCATCGGCGGTAAATTACGCTGCTCTTCAATGCTGGCATCAAACGGCAGGCGAGAGCCAAGCAGCAGCATGCCGTCGATCTGCTTGGTGATAATGAGATCGATGAAGGTTTTTTCCTGCTGGTTCTGATGAGCACAGTCGCCAATCAGCACCAGGTAACCCTGTTCCGCTGCGGTGACTTCAATACCGCGGATAATCTCGCTGAAGAAGGGGTCACAGATGTCCGGCACAATCACCAGAATGGTGCGCGACTCGTTGCGTTTGACGTTACGCCCCATCGCCTGTGGGAAATAGCCCACTTCAAGCGCAGCCTGCTCTACCCGGTTACGGGTCGCCTGGGAGACTTTATCCGGGTTCATTAATGCGCGGGACACGGTTGCCGTAGAGACTTGTGCTTTCTGGGCAACGTCTTTCATGGTCGCCGGTGCAACCTCTTTCCTGGACTTCAACGTCTTCTCCTCGCCTGAACACCGAACTTCTGACATCACCATTTTTACAGATAGTTAATGGAATCGGTTACAGAATTTTCATAAAAAGTGTGAGGAGCGTTAAATTTTTCGATCCGTCTTCAGCCTTCGATGGGATCGACGTCCAGTACCCACTTCACTTTTCGCGCTTCCGGCAGCGTGTTGATGAGCGCCAGCGTGCCGCTGACGATGTGCTGAAGACGAATGCGCGAGGGGTGCTGAAGTAAGATTTGCCAGCGAAAACGCCCGCCGCGCTTTGGTGCGAGTGCCGGCACCGGGCCCAGGATCCACAGCTGATTATCCACCAGCGGGCTGGCCTGCAGGAGATTTCTCAGCTGCTGCAGGAAAAGCGGCGCCTGCTGGTTGTTGTGATCTTCCGCGCGGATGATGACGTGGCTGGTCCACGGCGGCAGCTGCATGGTCTGGCGTTCGGCCAGCGCCTGTTCGGCAAAGGCGTCATAGCCTTTATGCAGCAGGGTTTGCAGCAGCGGATGCTCAGGGTGGTGCGTTTGCAGCACCACTTCGCCCTGTTTACCGGCGCGACCGGCACGCCCTGCCACCTGGGTATAAAGCTGGGCGAAGCGCTCGGCTGAGCGGAAATCTGCCGAAAACAGCGCGCCGTCTACGTCCAGCAGGGCAACTAGCGTGACGTCCGGGAAGTGGTGGCCTTTGGCCAGCATCTGCGTACCAATCAGTATGCGTGCGCCACCGCGATGCACTTCCGCCAGCTGCTGTTCCAGCGCGCCCTTGCGGCTGGTGGTGTCCCGGTCGATACGAGAAATCGGCACGTCCGGGAAGAAGGGGCTAAGCGCCTGTTCCAGCTGTTCCGTCCCCAGACCGACCGGCACGATATGCGTTGAGCCACATGACGGGCACTGGCGCGGCACCGGGCGCTGGCTGTCGCAGTGGTGGCAGCGCAAATGCCGCTGGGCCTGATGGAAGGTGTAGTAGTGGTCGCAGCGCGGACACTCGGCAATCCAGCCGCAGTCGTGGCACAGCAGGGCGGGGGCAAATCCGCGACGGTTGAGAAACAGAATGACCTGGTTCCCCGCCTGCAAGTGCTGGCGCATGCGGGTAATCAATGCCGGCGCAAGCCCGGCCTGAACCTGCTGGCCTTTCAGATCCAGCACGTGCTGAATGGCCGGACGGGCATTCCCCGCCCGACGCGTCAGGCGCAGCATATGGTATTTACGCTGGCGCACGTTGTGCAGCGTTTCGAGTGCCGGCGTGGCGGAGCCGAGAATAATGGGAATTTGCTCGCTGTGCGCGCGATAAACCGCCAGGTCGCGGGCGTGATAGCGCCAGCCTTCCTGCTGTTTATAGGAGCTGTCGTGCTCTTCGTCGATCACGATAACGCCAAGATTTTTAAACGGCGTAAACAGCGACGAGCGGGTGCCGATCACAATCGCCGCTTCGCCGTTTTTCGCTTTCAGCCAGGCGCTGAGGCGTTCGCTGTCGTTCAGGCCGGAGTGCAGCACCTCAACGGGCGCGTTAAAGCGCTCGCGGAATCGGGCGATGGTTTGCGGCGTCAGGCCAATTTCCGGCACCATCACCAGCGCCTGTTTGCCCTGCGCGAGCACGTTTTCCAGCACGCTCAGGTAGACTTCGGTCTTGCCGGAACCGGTGACACCCGCCAGCAGCCAGGCAGAGAAATGATCGGAGGCGCTATGAATCGCACCCACGGCGGTGGCCTGCTCGGTATTCAGACGCAGGCGATCCCCTGAAACGGAGAAACTCTCCCGCCAGTCGTAAAGAGCGGGGGCTTCGCTGGCCAGTTCGCTCAGCCCTTTCTTTCTTAAGGCCTGTAGCGCCGTTTCGCTGACCTCAAGCTCGTCGACCTGATGTCGCCAGATTTTTCCCTGACGCAGCGCCGCCAGCGCCTGCTGCTGTTTCTGCGATCGCTTCAGGCTGTTGATATCCACCGCCTGGCCTTGCTCGGTGGCAAACCAGTACCACATCGGCGCATGGCTGGCGCTCTTGCCCTGACGCAGCATAATTGGCAGGGCGTGGAACAGCACGTCGCCAATTGAGTGATGATAATAATCCGCCGCCCACAGCAGCAGTCGCCAGGTGCTGGTAGAGTAAACCGGCTCGCTGTCCAGCACCTCAACGACCGACTTCAGCTCGTTAAGCGGCAATTCGCTTTTATCGCTGACGGAGACGACGATCCCCACGCGCTGCTGTTTGCCAAACGGCACGGTCACGCGGCAGCCCGCTTTGGCGCTCATGCTGTCGGGCAGCAGGTAGTCAAAGGTGCGGGGAAGCGGAACGGGCAGGGCAACGTGAGCGACGGGCATCGAATCTTCCTGACTTGAAAAGTGGCGCGTTAGTATACACATTAGTAAAAGCGGCGTGCGGATCAGTTTGCATACGTTGGTCAAATTCTGTATGATTCGCCGCCTTTGGTGTACTTTACGCCAAAGAACTTACAATCAACATCGCGTGGTGTCTGGCGTTAGGGCTGGAAGAGCGACGCGGCCTTAACTGAGGTTCTCCCATGAAAAAAGATATTCACCCGAAATACGAAATGATTACTGCAAACTGTTCTTGCGGTAACTCTATCCAGATCCGCTCTACCGTGGGTCACGATCTGAACCTGGACGTGTGCGGCAAATGCCACCCGTTCTACACTGGTAAGCAGCGTGACGTTGCAACCGGTGGCCGTGTTGACCGCTTCAACAAGCGTTTCAGCATCCCGGGCGCTAAATAAGTTTCCCGAAAAAAAGGCACCGCAAGGTGCCTTTTTTGTATCCGCTTCTCAGTATTCCCACGTCTCCGGGTCAATACCCAGTTCACGCATGATCACCTTCGCCTCTTCCGGGATTTCATCACTGCGCTCTTTGCGCAGATCTTCATCGTTCGGCAACGGTTGACCGGTAAACGCATGCAGAAACGCTTCGCACAGCAGTTCGCTGTTGGTCGCGTGGCGCAGGTTGTTCACCTGACGACGCGTACGTTCATCGGTGAGGATCTTCAACACCTTCAGAGGAATGGAAACCGTAATTTTCTTTACTTGCTCACTCTTCTTACCGTGCTCAGCGTATGGGCTGATATATTCGCCGCTCCATTCAGCCATGAGATACCTTTAATCCTCTCAGTCATTTATTTAAAGGTGCAAAACCTGTAACCACCCGTTTTGAACCGCAATCTTGTCTAGTTTACCGTAGAGACGATACCGTGGCACGGATATTGCCGCTGCAGCGTGCACTAAAGCATATAATTTTAACGGCTATTTGCGCATTGCTCAATCTATACGCAAAGAAGTTTAGATGTCCAGATGTATTGACGTCCATACTTTCAATGTTTACTCTGGTGCCTGACTTTTCACCTCATTCGCCAGGAAGCCCTCACCATGACGCGTAAACAGGCCACTATTGCAGTGCGTAGCGGATTAAATGATGACGAGCAGTACGGCTGCGTTGTCCCGCCGATTCATCTTTCCAGTACTTATAACTTCACCGGATTTAATGAACCCCGCGCGCATGATTATTCGCGTCGTGGCAACCCTACGCGTGACGTGACCCAGCGCGCGCTGGCCGAGCTGGAAGGTGGCGCAGGTGCAGTATTAACCAATACGGGGATGTCCGCCATTCACCTGGTGACCACGGTGTTCCTGAAGCCGGGCGATCTGCTGGTCGCGCCGCACGACTGCTACGGCGGCAGCTATCGCCTGTTTGACAGCCTGGCGAAACGCGGCTGCTATCGCGTGCTGTTTGTCGATCAAAACGATGAACAGGCGCTGAAACAGGCCCTGGCAGAGAAGCCGAAGCTGGTTCTGGTGGAAAGTCCAAGCAATCCATTGTTGCGCGTTGTCGATATTGCGAAAATTTGTCAGCTCGCAAGGGATGCGGGAGCGATAAGTGTAGTGGATAATACGTTCCTCAGTCCGGCCCTTCAGAACCCACTCGCACTGGGTGCCGATCTGGTATTGCATTCATGCACTAAATATCTGAACGGCCATTCTGATGTGGTGGCGGGCGTGGTGATTGCTAAAGATCCCGACGTTGTCACCGAACTGGCATGGTGGGCCAATAATATTGGCGTCACCGCGGGGGCCTTCGACAGCTATCTGCTGCTGCGCGGCATCCGCACGCTGTCGCCGCGCATGGACGTGGCGCAGCGCAATGCCCAGGCGATTGTCGATTTCCTGAAAACCCAGCCGCTGGTGAAGAAGCTCTATCACCCGTCGCTGCCGGAAAATCAGGGGCACGAGATTGCCGCGCGTCAGCAGAAAGGGTTTGGCGCGATGTTAAGTTTTGAACTGGACGGTGACGAGCAAACGCTGCGTCGCTTCCTGAGCGGGCTGTCATTGTTTACGCTGGCGGAATCCTTAGGTGGGGTTGAAAGCTTGATCTCCCACGCCGCGACCATGACGCACGCAGGTATGGCACCGGAAGCTCGTGCCGCCGCCGGAATTTCCGAGACGCTGCTGCGTATCTCAACCGGCATTGAAGATTCTGAAGATTTAATTGCCGATCTGGAAAATGGCTTCCGGGTCGCAGCCAAGGGGTAATCATGAGTGTGATAGCGCAGGCAGGGGCGAAGGGTCGTCAGCTGCACAAGTTTGGTGGTAGTAGTCTTGCTGATGTGAAATGTTACCTGCGCGTTGCAGGCATCATGACGGAATATTCACAGCCGGGTGACATGATGGTTGTCTCGGCGGCGGGCAGCACCACCAACCAGTTGATTAGCTGGCTGAAACTGAGCCAGACCGATCGCCTTTCTGCGCATCAGGTGCAACAGTCCTTACGCCGCTACCAGAGCGAGCTGATTGCCGGCCTGCTGCCTGCGGACGTGGCGGACGGGCTGATCGGCGCCTTCACGCATGACCTTGAGCGTCTGGCTGCCCTGCTGGACAGCGGGATTACCGACGCGGTGTATGCCGAAGTGGTGGGCCACGGTGAAGTGTGGTCCGCGCGCCTGATGGCCGCCGTGCTGCAGCACCTGGGCGTGGAAGCGGCCTGGCTCGACGCGCGTGATTTTCTGCGCGCCGAACGCGCCGCGCAGCCGCAGGTGGATGAAGGGTTGTCCTACCCGCTGCTGCAACAGCTGCTGGTGCAGCACCCGGGCAAACGTATTGTCGTCACCGGCTTTATCAGCCGCAGCAACGCGGGCGAAACCGTGCTGCTGGGCCGTAACGGCTCCGACTACTCGGCAACGCAGATTGGCGCGCTGGCGGGCGTCTCCCGCGTCACCATCTGGAGCGACGTGGCCGGTGTGTACAGCGCGGATCCGCGCAAAGTAAAAGATGCCTGCCTGCTGCCGCTGCTGCGTCTCGACGAAGCCAGCGAGCTGGCGCGTCTGGCCGCGCCAGTGCTGCACGCGCGCACGCTGCAGCCGGTTTCCGGCAGCGATATCGACCTCCAGCTGCGCTGCAGTTACACTCCGGATCAAGGCTCCACGCGCATTGAGCGCGTGCTGGCGTCCGGTACCGGGGCGCGTATTGTCACCAGCCACGACGACATCTGCCTGATTGAGTTCCAGGTGCCTGCAGGCCAGGACTTCAAGCTGGCGCATAAAGATATCGACACGATCCTGAAACGCGCCCAGGTGCGTCCGTTGGCCGTTGGCGTGCATAACGATCGTCAACTGCTGCAGTTCTGCTACACCGCTGAAGTGGCGGACAGCGCGCTGAAAATTCTGGATGAAGCTGGCCTGCCGGGCGAGCTTCGCCTGCGTCAGGGGCTGGCGCTGGTGGCGATGGTGGGCGCGGGCGTCACCCGTAACCCGCTGCACTGCCACCGCTTCTGGCAGCAGCTGAAAGGCCAGCCGGTGGAGTTCACCTGGCAGTCGGAAGAGGGCATCAGCCTGGTCGCCGTTCTGCGTAAAGGGCCAACCGAGAGCCTGATCCAGGGCCTGCACACCTCTCTGTTCCGCGCGGAAAAGCGCATCGGTCTGGTGCTGTTCGGGAAAGGCAACATCGGTTCCCGCTGGCTGGAGCTGTTTGCCCGCGAACAGGTGACGCTCTCGGCGCGTACCGGATTCGAATTCGTTCTTGCGGGCGTGGTGGACAGCCGCCGCAGCCTGCTGAACTACGAAGGGCTGGACGCCAGCCGCGCGCTTGCCTTCTTTAATGATGAAGCCGTAGAGCAGGATGAAGAGTCGCTGTTCCTGTGGATGCGCGCGCACCCGTATGACGATCTGGTGGTGCTGGACGTTACCGCCAGCGAACAGCTTGCGGATCAGTATCTGGATTTCGCCAGCCACGGTTTCCACGTTATTAGTGCGAACAAGCTGGCGGGGGCGAGCAGCACCGATAAATACCGCCAGATCCACGACGCGTTTGAAAAAACGGGGCGCCACTGGCTTTATAACGCCACCGTTGGGGCTGGCCTGCCGGTCAACCACACCGTGCGTGACCTGATTGAAAGCGGCGACAGCATTCTGGCGCTGAGCGGTATCTTCTCCGGCACGCTCTCCTGGCTGTTCCTGCAGTTTGACGGCACCGTACCCTTCACCGACCTGGTGGATCAGGCGTGGCAGCAGGGCTTAACCGAGCCCGATCCGCGCGTTGACCTTTCCGGCAAAGACGTGATGCGTAAGCTGGTGATCCTGGCGCGTGAGGCCGGTTACGATATCGAACCGGATGCCGTACGCGTCGAATCGCTGGTGCCTGCCGGCTGTGAAGAAGGTTCTGTGGATCATTTCTTTGAAAATGGTGAAGAGCTTAACGAGCAGATGGTACAGCGTCTGGAGGCGGCGAACGAGATGGGGCTGGTGCTGCGCTACGTGGCGCGTTTCGAGGCCAACGGAAAAGCGCGAGTCGGCGTCGAGGCGGTGCGTCCTGAACATCCGCTGGCGGCGCTGCTGCCGTGTGATAACGTCTTCGCCATCGAAAGCCGCTGGTATCGCGATAACCCGCTGGTGATCCGTGGTCCGGGCGCGGGGCGCGATGTCACCGCTGGAGCCATTCAGTCCGACATCAACCGTCTGGCTAAGCTGCTGTAACTCCTCACCCTGGCCCTCTCCCCGGACCGTACAGTGGGAGAGGGCACCTGTCAGGACAGATTAAACCAACCGGTTTTTCGCATCCGCTATCGCCTGCGCCACCTGCTTAGGCGACACGCCGCCTTTCGCGGCACGTTTATCCAGGCAAGACTGCAGCGCAAGGATCGGATACACATCATCCCCGATAACCGCGCTGAACTTCTGCAGGTCGGCCAGCGCCAGATCTTCCAGCGGTTTACCCTGACGAATGGCTTCCACCACCGCTTCACCCACAATATGGTGCGCTTCACGGAACGGTACGCCTTTCGCCACCAGATAATCCGCCAGTTCGGTAGAGTTCGCATAGCCCTGCTGCGCCGCTTCCTGGCAGCGCGGACGTTTCACCTGAATGCCGTCCAGCACCAGCGCGCCCATATGCAGACAGTCCAGCCAGGTGTCGAGCGCGTCGAACAGCCCTTCTTTGTCTTCCTGCATGTCTTTGTTATACGCCAGCGGCAGCCCTTTCAGGGTCATCATCATACCGGTCAGCGCGCCCTGCACGCGGCCACATTTGCCGCGGATCAGCTCAAGCGCGTCCGGGTTTTTCTTCTGCGGCATGAGTGATGAGCCTGAGGTCACGCGGTCAGACAGCTCGACGAAGCCCGCTTCGCCAGAGTTAAAGAAGATCAGGTCTTCGGCAAAGCGCGAAAGGTGCACCATTCCGATAGACGCATTGGATAGCAGCTCCAGCACGTGGTCGCGGTCGGACACGCTGTCCAGGCTGTTACGGGTGGCTGAGGCAAAGCCCAGCCAGCCTGCCAGCTGCTCACGGTCGATTTCATACGCCGTACCGGCCAGCGCGCCGCTGCCCAGCGGGCTGACGTCCAGACGTTTCAGGGTATCCTGAAGACGGCTTTCGTCACGCGCCAGCATCTCGACGTAGGCCAGACACCAGTGTGCGAAGGTCACCGGCTGCGCGCGCTGCAGGTGGGTATAACCCGGCATCACCGCGTCCTGGTTGTTCTGCGCGGTCTCCACCAGTGCGCTCTGCAGCTGACGGTTAGCCGCCAGCAGTTCGCCAACGGTATCTTTACACCACAGCTTCAGATCGGTGGCGACCTGGTCGTTACGGCTGCGGCCGGTATGCAGCTTTTTACCCAGCTGGCCGACTTTGTCGATAAGCTTGCCTTCCACCCAGCTGTGAATATCTTCAGCATCGCTTTCGAGGATCTGCTGCGGATTAAGACGTACCTCTTCCAGCAGATTGTTCAGCGCCTCTTCCAGCCGTAATTGTTCGTCTGCGGTCAGTACGCCCACCGTCACCAGCGCTTTGGACCAGGCCACAGAGCCGACAATATCCTGTTCGGCCAGGCGGTAGTCGAAGCGCAAAGAGTCGTTGAACTGTTTGAACCGCTGATCCGCTGCCTGTGTAAAACGCCCACCCCAAAGTGCCATAACATGATTCCTTTATTCGTTAGTTCTGCCGGGTGGCGCTTCGCTTACCCGGCCTAAGGTCATTCAATAAAAACTTACGCTAAAATACGCGTGCCAATCGGCGTGCCGTTGAACAGCGCAGGCAGTTGTTCCGCGTGGCGCCAGGAGGCGATATCCACCGGGCGGCCCAGCGTGCGTGCGGCATCCAGCGCGGCGTTCACTTTGACGATCATGCCGTCGGTAATAATACCCTGGGCAATCAGCTGCTCGGCTTTCTCAGCCGTCATTTCCGCAATGCGCTGGCCTTTGCCGTCCAGAATGCCGCTCACGTCGGAAAGCAGGATCAGATCCGCGCCCAGCGTTGCCGCGAGTGCCGTCGCCGCCTGGTCAGCGTTGACGTTCATCAGCTCGCCCTCTTCGGTCACGCCGATAGAGCTCACCACCGGCAGGAAACCCCCTTCCAGCAGCGTGTTAATCAGCTTAGGCGAACCTGGCTGCGCCAGTCCAACGTGGCCGAGCTCTTCGTCGAGCTGGGTCACTTTTACGCTGTCGCCATCGCCCAGATAGAGGCCAACGGACGAGATGTGGTGTTTCTTCGCCCACGCCAGCAGCGTTTTGTTCGCCGTGCCCGCCAGCGCGCCGGTAATGATGTCAATCTGGTCAGCAGGCGTGACGCGCAGGCCGTTCTTCTTTTTCACCGGCAGGTTGAGCCCTTTCATCAGCTCGTCCACCACGCAGCCGCCGCCGTGCACAATCACCAGCGGACGCTGGTGTGATTCGCGATAGTTCACCAGCGCGGTAAACAGACGCTCCAGCGCTTCTTCGCTGTCCAGCAGTACACCACCGAGTTTGATAATTAATGGGTTCATCATCACACCTTAAATAAGAGCCTGCGTTTCAGGGAAGCCGAAACGAATATTTGCACACTGCATTGCCTGTGCGGCAGCGCCTTTCAGTAAGTTATCTTCTGCGGCCACCACGATGAGATGCTCACCCTGAACGGCAAAGCCGATATCGCAGAACGGCAGACCGACCACGTTTTTCAGCGCCGGCACGCCTTTATCGTACAGGCGCACTAGCGGTTTGTCCGCATACGCCTGCTTGAAGGCCTCGTTCACCTGCTCTTTAGTCACGCCCGGTTTCAGGCGGCAGGTAATGGTTTCGAGGATCCCACGCGGGAAGCTGCCCAGGTGCGGGGTGAAAATGACGTCCGCGCCCAGATGCGTCGTGATTTCAGGGTGATGACGGTGATTAAACACGCCATACGGCTGAAGGCTCACTTCGCAGAAGCTGTTGGAGATAGCCGCCTTGCGGCCTGCGCCGCTCACGCCGCTGGTGGCGTTGATCACCGGCCACTGGCTCAGATCCAGCAGGCCCGCGTCGATCAGCGGCTTCAGGGAAAGCTGCGCCGCCGTCGGGTAGCAGCCCGGAACGGCAATCAGGTCCGCTTCTTTCAGTTTGTCTGCGCTCCACTCCGCCAGGCCGTACACCGCTGTTTCCAGCAGATGCGGATGCTGATGGGTGAAACCGTAATATTTTTCGTAGAACGCGCCGTCATTCACGCGGAACGCGCCGGAGAGGTCGAAGACCACGCACCCAGCCGCCAGGAACTGCGGCGCCAGGTCGTGGCTGACCTCGTGCGCGGTGGCTAAAAACACCACGTCGACGCCGTCGGTAAACTCGCTGATGTCAGACATGGGCTGCAGCGGCAGATCGACCATGCCCTTAAGCTGCGGATGCAAATCGGAAATTAACTTTCCTGCATCATTGCTTTGCGCTGACACGGTCAAAGCGGTTATGGTCATATGTGGATGGCGATTCACGTAGCTTACAAGCTCTGCGCCCGCATAACCGCTAGCGCCTACAATCAGCGTATTCAACATCGGTTTCCTTTATGCTCAACGTTAGTGTATTTTTATTCACATTTATTGCATGAATATTGATACTATCACGACCTAAGGTGTGTCAACAATGAAAATGAACTTACCGCCATTTATCGAGATCTACCGCGCCCTGATTGCCACACCGTCCATCAGCGCAACGGAAGAAGCGCTGGATCAGAGCAATGAGTCTTTAATCAATCTGCTGGCGGGTTGGTTTAGCGATCTTGGGTTTAACGTTGAGGTTCAGCCCGTCCCAGGAACCCGCCACAAATTTAACCTGCTCGCCAGCACCGGAACCGGTGCGGGCGGCCTGCTGCTGGCCGGTCATACCGATACGGTGCCGTTTGACGACGGCCGCTGGACACGCGATCCATTCACCCTGACCGAGCACGACAACAAGCTTTATGGTCTGGGCACCGCCGACATGAAAGGCTTCTTCGCCTTTATCCTCGACGCGCTGCGTGACGTGGACGTGACGAAGCTGAAAAAACCGCTCTACATTCTGGCGACCGCCGATGAAGAAACCAGCATGGCGGGCGCGCGCTACTTCTCTGAAAACACGTCGATTCGCCCGGACTGCGCGATCATCGGCGAGCCGACGTCTCTACAGCCGATCCGCGCGCACAAAGGCCATATTTCTACGGCCGTGCGCGTGCTGGGCCAGTCCGGCCACTCCAGCGATCCGGCGCGCGGCGTGAACGCCATTGAGCTGATGCATGACGCCATCGGCCGTATCATGACCCTGCGCGACGATCTGAAAGAGCGCTACCACTACGACGCGTTCACCGTGCCGTATCCGACCCTGAACCTCGGCAGCCTGCACGGCGGAGATGCCTCGAACCGCATCTGCGCCTGCTGCGAACTGCATATGGACATTCGCCCGCTGCCGGGCATGACCCTCAGCGATCTCGACGGCCTGCTGAATGAAGCGCTGGCTCCGGTGAGCGAGCGCTGGCCGGGCCGTCTGACGGTCTCCGAACTGCATCCGCCGATCCCGGGTTACGAATGCCCGCCGGACCATCAGCTGGTTGAGGTGGTGGAAAAGCTGCTCGGTGAGAAAACCGACGTGGTGAACTACTGCACCGAAGCGCCGTTTATTCAGACGCTTTGCCCTACGCTGGTCCTGGGCCCCGGCTCCATCAACCAGGCGCACCAGCCGGATGAATATCTGGAAACCCGCTTCATCAAGCCAACCCGCGAACTGATTACCCAGGTTGTGCATCACTTCTGCTGGCATTAAAACCGCACCGTACATCCCATAGGGGAGAGGACTGCGCGATGCGGTTTTTTCCCCTTTACCCAAAGGGGTGTACGGTCCTGGGGAGGCGATGTCTCACTCCCTACCACCCATCATGAACTTTCTTCATCTTTCCTGAGCAAACCTCACCGTTATTGTTGATTATTTATGTTGACGTCCCTCCGCTTTTCCGTCATTTTTACATCTGGACGTCTAAACGTATAGAAGTTCACAACACAACAAATAACGACATGCGATTGATAGAGGTAAGGTATGAGCTTTTTTCACGCCAACCAGCGGGAAGCACTGAATCAGAGCCTGGCCGAAGTAAACGGCCAGATTAACGTCTCTTTTGAATTTTTCCCGCCGCGCACCAGTGAAATGGAGCAAACCCTGTGGAGCTCTATCGATCGTCTTAGCAGCCTGAAGCCGAAGTTCGTCTCCGTGACTTACGGTGCTAACTCCGGCGAGCGTGACCGTACGCACAGCATCATTAAAGGCATCAAAGATCGTACCGGTCTGGAAGCGGCGCCGCATCTCACCTGTATCGACGCGACCCGCGACGAGTTACGGGCCATCGCCCAGGATTACTGGAATAATGGCATTCGTCATATCGTCGCACTGCGCGGTGACCTGCCGCCGGGCAGCGGTAAGCCGGACATGTATGCCGCCGATCTGGTCGCGCTGCTGAAAGACGTGGCTGACTTTGATATCTCCGTTGCCGCTTATCCTGAGGTGCATCCGGAAGCGAAAAGCGCCCAGGCCGATCTGCTTAACCTGAAGCGTAAAGTGGACGCCGGCGCGAACCGCGCCATTACCCAGTTCTTCTTTGATGTGGAAAGCTACCTGCGTTTCCGTGACCGCTGCGTCTCCGCGGGCATCGACGTTGAAATTATTCCGGGTATTCTGCCGGTCTCTAACTTCAAACAGGCGAAGAAGTTTGCTGATATGACCAATGTTCGCATTCCGCTGTGGATGTCCAAAATGTACGAAGGGCTGGACGATGATCCGGAAACCCGCAAGCTGGTGGGGGCCAATATCGCGATGGACATGGTGAAAATTTTAAGCCGTGAAGGGGTGAAAGATTTCCACTTCTATACGCTGAACCGCGCGGAGATGAGCTACGCCATTTGCCATACGCTGGGCGTTCGTCCGGCGTAACAAGTACAAAGCCCTCGTTTTACGAGGGCTTTTTTATCACGCGAATAGTTAAAAGGTATTAGCTATCGAATCTGTGGATTAATTCAACTATAACTTATTGCTAGTGGTGTATATCGTAACGGTAACACTGTAAAAGGGAGCATAGCGATGAGCACGTCAGACGAGACCAATAAAGCGGCATCGGTCGGCAAATGCCCGTTCCACCAGGGCGGCGTCGATCACAGCGCGGGGGCAGGTACAGGCAGCCGCGACTGGTGGCCAAAACAACTCCGCATCGATCTTCTTAATCAACATTCCAATCGTTCGAACCCGCTGGGTGAAGACTTCGACTACCGCAAAGAATTCAGCAAACTTGATTACTCCGCCCTTAAAGGCGACCTTAAAGCCCTTTTAACCGACTCTCAACCGTGGTGGCCTGCCGACTGGGGCAGCTATGCGGGCCTGTTTATCCGTATGGCCTGGCACGGCGCGGGTACCTATCGCTCCGTTGACGGACGCGGCGGTGCCGGACGCGGTCAACAGCGCTTTGCGCCGCTGAACTCCTGGCCGGATAACGTGAGCCTGGATAAGGCGCGCCGTCTGCTGTGGCCCATCAAGCAAAAATACGGACAAAAAATTTCCTGGGCCGACCTGTTTATCCTCGCGGGTAACGTGGCGCTGGAGAACTCGGGCTTCCGCACCTTTGGTTTTGGTGCCGGGCGTGAAGACGTCTGGGAACCGGATCTGGACGTAAACTGGGGTGATGAAAAAGCCTGGCTGGCCCACCGTGATCCGGAGGCGCTGGCGAAGCGTCCTCTGGCCGCCACCGAAATGGGCCTGATCTACGTGAACCCGGAGGGGCCAAACGCCAGCGGTGAACCGCTGTCAGCGGCGGCAGCGATTCGCGCGACCTTCGGCAACATGGGGATGAACGACGAAGAGACCGTTGCGCTGATCGCGGGCGGCCACACCCTCGGCAAAACCCACGGCGCGGGTGAAGCCACGCACGTCGGCACCGACCCGGAAGCCTCGCCGATTGAAGCGCAGGGCCTGGGCTGGGCCAGCACGCACGGCACGGGCGTTGGCGCAGATGCCATTACCTCCGGTCTGGAAGTCATCTGGTCGCAAACCCCGACCCAGTGGAGCAACTACTTCTTCGAGAACCTGTTCAAATACGAATGGGTGCAGACCCGCAGCCCGGCGGGAGCGATTCAGTTTGAAGCCGTGGATGCGCCGGAAATCATGCCTGACCCGTTCGACCCGTCGAAAAAACGCAAACCTACCATGCTGGTCACCGACCTGACGCTGCGTTTTGACCCGGAATTCGAGAAAATTTCCCGCCGTTTCCTGAACGATCCGCAGGCCTTCAACGAAGCCTTCGCGCGCGCGTGGTACAAGCTGACCCACCGCGATATGGGGCCAAAATCGCGTTACCTTGGCCCGGAAGTGCCGAAAGAAGATCTGATCTGGCAGGACCCGCTGCCGCAGGCGGTGTTCAATCCGTCGAAAGAAGACATTGAAAGCCTGAAGGCGGAAATCGCTGCCTCTGGCCTCTCCGTGAGCGAACTGATTTCCGTTGCCTGGGCGTCAGCTTCAACCTTCCGCGGCGGCGACAAGCGCGGTGGCGCCAACGGCGCGCGTCTGGCGCTGGCCCCTCAGCGCGACTGGGATGTGAACGCCGCAGCGGTTCGCGCGTTGCCGGCTCTGGAAGCTATCCAGCGCACCACCAACAAAGCCTCTCTGGCGGATATCATCGTGCTGGCGGGCGTGGTGGGCGTTGAGCAGGCGGCGAAAGCGGCAGGCGTTTACGTCAACGTTCCGTTCACCCCGGGCCGCGTCGATGCGCGTCAGGATCAGACGGATATCGAGATGTTTAACCTGCTCGAACCGATTGCCGACGGCTTCCGCAACTACCGTGCGCAGGTGGATGTGTCCACGACAGAGTCACTGCTGATTGATAAAGCCCAGCAGCTGACGCTGACCGCGCCTGAGCTGACGGTGCTGATCGGTGGCCTGCGCGTGCTGGGTGCCAACTTTGATGGCAGCAAGAATGGCGTGTTCACCGACCGCGAGGGCGTGCTGAGCAACGATTTCTTCGTGAACCTGCTGGACATGAACACCCAGTGGCAGGCGACCGACGAATCTAATGAACTGTTTGCCGGAAGCGATCGCGCCAGCGGTGAAGTGAAATACACCGCCACCCGCGCCGATCTGGTCTTCGGTTCTAACGCCGTTCTGCGCGCGCTGGCAGAGGTTTATGCCAGTGATGATGCGCATGAGAAGTTCGTCCGTGACTTCGTTGCCGCATGGGCGAAGGTGATGGATCTGGACCGGTTTGACCTGCAGTAACCCCTGTGCCGGGTAGCGCTGACGCTTACCCGGCTTACGGGCAAAAAAATCCCCGCTGATGCGGGGATTTTTATTCACGCTATTTACTCCCACTCCTGCAGGAACCGCTGCCCATACTGGTCGGCCACAAGCAGCGCCGCATACACCTGATCCGGCGTTACGCCGCCGGGCATGTTGTGGATAGTTTCCCCTTCGGCACAGGAGGCTTCCGCGATCAGACGCATTTTGGCCGGAATATCCTCTTTGATGTTCAGCTGCGCCAGCGTGATTGGCAGCCCAACGCTGTGACAAAGCGCGGTGACGGTCTCTATTTCTTCTACCGGCGCGTTTTCCAGCACCAGCTGCGTCAGCGTGCCAAACGCCACTTTTTCACCGTGATAGAAGTGGTGCGCGTCCGGTACCGCCGTCATTCCGTTATGAATAGCGTGCGCTGCGGCCAGTCCGCCGCTTTCAAAGCCCACGCCGCTGAGATAGGTGTTGGCTTCGATAATGCGTTCCAGCGCCGGCGTAACCACATGCTGTTCCGCTGCAAGCATGGCCTTTTCACCTTCTTCAATCAGCGTGTTGTAGCACAGCTCGGCCAGCGCGAGTGCAGCCTGCGTACATTTGCCGCCCGCCATGGTGGTCGCGCCGCTGCGCGAGCAGGCGCGTGCTTCAAACCACGTCGCCAGCGCATCGCCAATCCCGGCGGCCAGCAGGCGTGCCGGCGCGCCCGCTACCACTTTGGTATCGACGATTACCATGTTCGGGTTGTGCGGCAGCATCAGGTAGCGATCGAACTCACCGCTATCGGTGTAAATGACGGAAAGGGCGCTGCACGGCGCATCGGTGGAGGCGATGGTTGGCGCAATGGCGACGGGTACGTCCATAAAATGGGCCAGCGCTTTGGCGGTATCGAGCGTTTTACCGCCGCCAATACCCAGCACCGCCAGACAGTCGGCGCTGTCGGCCAGTTTTTTCAGTCGGTCGATTTCATTTTGTGAACATTCGCCGCCAAACGGCGCGATTTCGGCATGCAGTTCGGCTTTTTTAAAACTCTGACGCAGGGTCTCTTCGGCAAAACCCAGCACAAATTTATCGCCGACGACCAGCCAGCGATTGGCCAGGGGTTTCAGATAGTCGCCGAGACGGGTAAGCACATCAGCGCCCTGGATATATTTTCCCGGCGATTGAATGATACGGTCCATAACAGTTCTCCCTTAGAGGTTGAGGTTACCAAACGCGTTTTTCCAGTCCTGCTCGAACTTCTCTATGGCTGACTCTACCGCTGGCGTGCCGAGCATTTGTTGCGCTACGTCTAAGGGAAGCGTGATTGCCTCGCATCCCGCCAGCAGGCAGTCCAGCGCCTGCCGCGGCGTTTTGAAGCTGGCGGCCAGCACTTTGCTTTCCGGCGCGTGCAATTCCAGCAGGGATTGCAGCTCCTGGACCATGCGAATGCCGTCACCGCCCTGCGCGTCAACGCGGTTTACATACGGCGCGACATATTTCGCGCCTGCCAGCGCGGCAAGCAAACCTTGTGCCGCGCTATAAACGGCGGTCCCCAGCGTGGTTATACCCTCTTTTTTCAATGCCTTAATCGCGATGAGCCCCTGAGCCGTCACCGGGATTTTCACCACGATGCCGGGGACGGCGTTACTCAAACGTTTTGCCTCCGCTACCATGCCTTCAGCATCGCGGCTCATGGTTTGAGCAAACAGCGTGCCTTCCGGTCCAGTGGCTTTTTGCAGGCGCGGGAGCACGTCCCAGATGGATTCACGGCTGGCGGCAATGATGCTCGGGTTGGTGGTAACGCCCGCAATAGGGAAGATGCGGGCCAGACGTTCAACTTCCGCCACGTTGGCGGTATCCAGATACAGTTCCATTACTCTTCCTCGTTTCAGAGTTCTAATTCGTGTTGCAGCAGGGAGGCGATGGCCTCTTCTGAGCTGGCGTTGACCAGCGCACTGCGGAAATCGTCATGCATGATGCGGCGGGCCAGGCGGGAGAAAATACGCATATGCTGATCGCCAGCGGCGTGTTTGTTCAGCGTCAGCATGATGATGAATTTTGCTTCTTCATCTCCCCACATGACGGGGGATTTCAGGCGCGCAACGCTGATGGTGGATTGCTCAATATGCTCAGACTTGCTGTGCGGAATGGCGAAGCTGAAGCCAAGCCCGGTGGAGAAAACGGCTTCGCGCGCCCACAGATCGGCCTCCAGCTTGCGGGGGTAGCGGCAACGTCCGGCGAGCAGCAGGTTATCGGTCATCCCTTTCATGACCTCTTCTTTACTGTTCCAGTCGTTATCCAGTGAAATGCAGCGAGGTGTGACCAGCGGTGTGTCCTGCTGATTCATGCGGAACTGCGCCAGCAGGTGTTCCACTTCAAGCGAAGTGCGACACGCCATGGCCTGATTCAGCAGCTGGCGGCAGGCGCGGCTATCAAGCTGTGCCAGGCGCGCTTTGGTTGCCGGAATAGCGGGCGACCCCATGCTCAGCTCGTCCAGTCCCAGACCCACCAGCAACGGCAGCACTGAACCTTTTGCGCCCAGCTCTCCGCACAGGCCAATCCATTTCCCCTGGCGATGGACGGCCTGTACCGCATAATCCAGCGCCCTCAGGAAGGCCGGGTTCAGGCTGTTGTAGTGGCGTGTGACTTTGGCGTTGTCGCGGTCGACGGCCAGCAGATACTGCGTCAGGTCATTGCTGCCGATGCTAAAGAAATCAATTTCTTCGCAGCACTGATCGATAATGAACATCACCGAAGGCACCTCCAGCATGATGCCGAGCGGGATTTTCTCATCAAACGGAATGTGTTCAGCGCGAAGCTGCTGTTTCGCTTCGGCAAGTTTCTCTTTCACCCACAGGATCTCTTCCATGGAAGAGATCATCGGGATCATGATCTTCAGGCTGCCGTGAGCAGAGGCGCGCAGGATCGCCCGAAGCTGAGTGGTGAAAAGGGCGGCATACTCTTCGTAAATACGTACGGCGCGGTAGCCGAGGAACGGGTTGTTTTCGGCCGGGATATTCAGGTACGCCACCGGTTTATCGCCGCCGATATCCATGGTGCGCACGATAATGCTGCGCCCGTTTGCACTTTCCAGCGCCTGACAGAAAATGTTGTACAGCTCGTTTTCGCCGGGCGCGCTGGTACGGTCCATATACAGCATTTCGGTGCGAAACAGGCCAACGCCCTCGGCGCCGTTCCCGAATGCTGCCTGCGCTTCCACCGCGTGGGCGATGTTTGCGGCGATCTCAATGCGCAGGTCATCGGCGGTTCTGGCTTCCCGGTCAAGCCAGATGCGCTGCTGCTCGCGGAGTGCCTGCTGTACCCGTGCTTCCTGGCGGTAGTAGCGTGCCACCGCATCGCTGGCGTTGACCACGACCGCACCGGCATTGCCATCAATAAATACGGGTTTATTGCGCCACTGCAGCAGGCTTTCACTGTCGACGCCGACCAGCGTCGGAATATTAAAGGAACGTGCAAGAATAACGGTGTGCGAGGTTGTTCCACCGCTTTTTAACAGCAGCCCCTTAAGCAAGGTTTTATCGAGCTCCAGGAACTGGCCGGGCGTAAGATCATCCGCCAGACAAACGGTCGGCTGCGTCAGCTGGCCCGGTGCGGGGAAGCGCTGTTCACCGTAGATTTGCTGCAGCAGCTGATAGCAAACATCGCGCACATCCAGCACGCGTTCCTGCAGATAGCTGCTGCTGGAACGAGAGAACGCATCGCAGAAATGGTTAGCTGTGGCGATTATAGCCTGCGCGCAGCTCAAACCCTGGCTCACTCCTGCAAGGAGATGCTGACGCAAAGAGGTATCCGTTGCCAGCGAACGATGTGCCTCAAGAATGGCGCTGGCGGTGCTGTCGCTGTCCAGCGCGCGCAGCTCAATGTTTTTCACCAGCAGGGTGAGGCCTTTATCCAGCGCTGACTGCTCTTCTTCCACGTTTTTCGCGTCGGGTAAATCCGTCAGTGCATTGAGATCCAGCGAGGTCAGCAAGGTTAACACGCCCCGGGCGCTGCCGCTGCAAACGGGCAGGGCGCGAAAAAGCGTTGGATTAAGGCGCGTGAGAGATTCTGGCAGCGGATCAAGCTCGGTATTGGGGGCTTCCGCAAGCGGCGCGTCGCAGTGGGGAAACTCTTCCCGGAGCCATTGTTCCAGCTGTTGATGGGCGCTCTGCTCATCTTCACCGTGGATCACCAGACGACAGGCGTCGCCTGCCAGCGTGTCGGTGCCAATAAGTGCCAGTGCGCTCTTGGCATTCCCTTTGCGGTCTGTGCGCAGGTTGTGCCACTCGATTTGCGAGATAAATGTATTGCACAGCGTCTCTACATGACTTGCCGGACGCGCGTGAACACCGTTGGGCAATTCACAGGTAAATTCCACTACCAGAGCCATAAACACTCCTGAAACTCATCATCATTCATTGGGGAACAGCATACGAGTGTGTTGATGGCGCGCGCCATGTGACAAATCTGTCAAAAGCTGGACAAATGTAATATCAGGTGAAAAGTGAGATTTGACTCACAGGTTATGGTGGTTTGTCTTATGCGTAACGTCTATCCGAAATGTCGAGGCGGATCGCATTTTTATTTCGATATTACAAAAATCCAGTAAATGGCCTTTTTGTCTCCTGTCCGCCGCCTTCCTGATTGCCTATTGTTTGCCACAACATCTTTATGGTTTTAGGCCAGGAGCGACATATGAAAGAGTTGGTGCATATTCTCAAGAACACGCGGCAGCATCTGATGACCGGGGTGTCGCACATGATCCCGTTCGTGGTCGCGGGCGGTATTTTGCTGGCGGTTTCGGTCATGCTGTACGGCAAGGGCGCGGTACCGGATGCCGCAACCGATCCTAACCTCAAAAAGCTATTTGATATCGGCGTGGCGGGGTTAACGCTGATGGTGCCTTTCCTGGCCGCCTATATTGGCTATTCCATTGCCGAGCGCGCCGCGCTTGCTCCCTGCGCTATTGCCGCGTGGGTAGGTAACAGCTTCGGTGCCGGTTTCTTCGGCGCCATTATTGCCGGGATCCTCGGCGGGATTGTGGTCTGGTATCTGAAAAAACTGCCGGTCCCGAAAGTCCTGCGCTCCGTCATGCCTATCTTCATCATCCCTATCATCGGCACCTTTGTTACCGCAGGCATCATGATGTGGGGTCTGGGCGAACCTGTTGGTGCGTTGACGACGGGCTTAACCCAGTGGCTGCAAGGGATGCAGCAGGGCAGCATCGTTGTGTTGGCCATCATCATGGGGTTGATGCTGGCCTTCGACATGGGTGGCCCGATTAATAAAGTCGCCTATGCCTTCATGCTGATCTGCGTTGCTCAGGGCGTCTACACCGTGGTGGCGATTGCGGCAGTCGGTATCTGTGTGCCACCGCTGGGATTAGGCCTGGCGACGTTGATTAATCGCAAGAATTTTACCGGTGAAGAGCGTGAAGCGGGTAAGGCTGCATTAGTGATGGGCTGCGTGGGGGTTACCGAAGGGGCCATTCCGTTCGCCGCTGCCGATCCTCTGCGCGTTATTCCCTCCATCATGCTGGGATCCGCGTGTGGCGCAGTGACGGCTGCCGTGATGGGGGCGCAATGTTATGCCGGCTGGGGCGGGCTTATTGTTCTCCCTGTGGTGGAAGGCAAACTGGGCTACATCGCGGCGGTTGCCGTAGGGGCGGTGGTGACGGCCATTAGCGTCAACGTGCTGAAGAGTATTGCCCGCAAGAATGCAAAACAGGTCGAGGAAAAAGAGGACGACCTGGATCTGGATTTTGAAATTAACTGAGTGAGGAAGAGAAGATGGCCCGAATTATCGCAGTAACAGCATGCCCGTCTGGCGTTGCCCATACCTACATGGCGGCCGAAGCGCTGGAAAGCGCCGCTAAAGCCAAAGGCTGGGAAGTAAAGGTTGAAACGCAGGGGTCGATTGGTCTTGAGAACGAGCTGAATGCTGAGGATATCGCCGCAGCGGATATGGTGATCCTGACCAAAGATATCGGCATTAAATTTGAAGAGCGCTTTGCCGGGAAAACCATCGTGCGCGTCAACATTAGCGACGCGGTAAAACGCGCCGACGCCATCATGAACAAGATTGATGCCCACCTGGCGCAAACCGCCTGACGCTCTCCCGCCCTTCGGGGCGGGCTCGTTTTCCGTTACAGGAGTTCCCTCATGACGAATCGTACCCAGCGTTTGAAAGACGCACTTTTTGCCAGCCCACGTGAAATCTCGCTTGAGCGTGCTTTGCTCTATACCGCCAGCCATCAGAAGACGGAAGGTGAGCCGGTTATCCTCAGGCGTGCAAAAGCCACGGCGTACATTCTTGACCATGTGAACATCGCGATTCGTGATGAGGAACTGATTGCCGGAAACCGGACCGTTAAACCGCGTGCGGGCATTATGTCGCCTGAGATGGATCCGTACTGGCTGCTTAAGGAGCTGGACCAGTTCTCCACTCGTCCACAGGACCGCTTCGAGATCGGCGAAGCGGATAAACAGATCTACCGTGACGTGCTGTATCCCTACTGGGAAAAACGGTCAATGAAGGATTTCATTAACAGCCAGATGACGGATGAGGTGAAAGCCGCTGTGGGGACGCAAATTTTCAGCGTCAACCAGACGGACAAAGGGCAGGGGCATATCATTATTGATTATCCGCGCCTGCTCAATAACGGCCTGGGTGTGCTGGTGGAGGAATTGCGCGAACGCTGCGCCCGCGATGCGCAGAACACGTTCTATGCCGCCGCGCTGATTCTGCTTGAAGCGTCCCAGCGTCATATACTGCGCTATGCATCACTGGCTGAAGAGTTGGCTGCAAGCAGCGATGCAGCACGGCGTGAAGAATTACGGAAGATGGCAGAAATCTCGCGCCACAACGCGCAGCATAAGCCGCAAACGTTCTGGCAGGCGTGTCAGCTCTTCTGGTACATGAACGTTATTTTGCAGTATGAATCCAACGCAAGTTCGCTCTCCATCGGGCGCTTTGACCAGTACATGCTGCCCTTTTATCAGGCCTCGCTCTCACAGGGCGAAGCGCCCGCTTTCCTGAAAGAGATTCTGGAATCGCTGTGGGTGAAGTGCAATGATGTGGTGCTTTTACGCTCGACCAGCAGCGCCCGCTATTTTGCCGGATTCCCGACCGGGTATACCGCACTATTGGGCGGCCTGACGGAGAACGGTCGTAGCGCGGTGAATGTGCTTTCCTTCCTGTGCCTGGATGCTTATCAGAGCGTTCAGCTTCCTCAACCGAACCTTGGCGTGCGGGTTAACGAACTTATCGACCGTCCTTTTCTGCTTAAAACGGCGGAGACGATCCGCCTGGGCACCGGTATCCCGCAGATTTTCAATGACGAAGTGGTGGTGCCCGCTTTCCTGAATCGGGGGGTGTCGCTGGAAGATGCGCGCGACTACGCGGTGGTTGGCTGTGTAGAACTGTCAATTCCGGGTAAAACCTACGGTCTGCATGATATCGCGATGTTTAACCTGCTGAAGGTGATGGAAATCGCGATGCAGGAGAACGAAGGCAACGCAGCGCTGAGTTATGAAGGCTTGCTGGACCATATTCGCGCCAAAATTAATCACTACATTGCGCTGATGGTTGAGGGGAGCAACATCTGCGATATCGGCCATCGAGACTGGGCACCGGTACCGTTGCTCTCTTCATTTATCAGCGATTGTCTTGAATCAGGGAAAGATATTACCGACGGCGGGGCGCGGTATAACTTTTCTGGCGT
This sequence comes from Enterobacter sp. 940_PEND, assembly GCF_001059415.1. Taxonomy (NCBI): domain Bacteria; kingdom Pseudomonadati; phylum Pseudomonadota; class Gammaproteobacteria; order Enterobacterales; family Enterobacteriaceae; genus Enterobacter; species Enterobacter sp. 940_PEND. The sequence goes on along the minus strand of NZ_JUMS01000116.1, from coordinate 13,965 downwards.
TCAGGGAATCGGGATAGCCAACCTGAGCGATTCACTGCACGCCCTGAAAGGGCTGGTCTTTGAACAGCAGCGCTTAAGTTTTGATGAGCTCTTAGCCGTGTTAAAAGCGAACTTTGCCACCCCAGAGGGCGAAAAGGTGCGTGCAAGGTTGATCAATCGCTTCGAAAAATACGGCAATGATATCGATGATGTCGACAATATCAGCGCTGAACTGCTGCGCCATTACTGTAAAGAGGTCGAAAAATACCGGAACCCGCGCGGCGGACAGTTCACGCCAGGCTCTTATACCGTATCGGCACACGTGCCGCTGGGGGCGGTGGTGGGAGCTACACCGGATGGCCGCTTTGCCGGAGAGCAACTGGCTGACGGTGGGCTCTCGCCGATGCTTGGGCAAGATATGCAGGGCCCAACGGCGGTATTAAAATCGGTAAGCAAGCTGGATAACTATCTGTTATCTAACGGTACGCTGTTAAACGTTAAATTTACCCCTGCGACGCTGGAAGGCGATGCCGGGCTGCAAAAGCTGGCGGATTTCCTTCGCGCTTTCACCCAGCTTAAGCTGCAGCATATCCAGTTTAACGTGGTGAACGCGGAAACATTGCGTGAAGCGCAACAGCGTCCACAGGATTTTGCCGGGCTGGTGGTGCGCGTTGCCGGATACAGCGCCTTCTTTGTCGAGTTATCGAAGGAGATCCAGGATGACATTATCCGCCGCACAGCACATCAGCTGTGACGTGGTTGAAACGCGCGTCGACGTGGCGCGTATTTTCAACATCCAGCGCTACTCACTGAACGACGGAAGCGGCATCCGCACGGTGGTTTTTTTTAAAGGCTGCCCTCACCGCTGTCCGTGGTGTGCGAATCCGGAGTCGATCTCCCCGAAAATCGAGACGGTGCGCCGGGAGAGTAAATGTCTGCACTGTGCTCCCTGCCTGCGGGACGCTGAGGAGTGTCCCTCCGGCGCGTTCGAGCACATCGGGCGCGACGTGACGCTGGATGAGCTTGAAAACGAGGTGATGAAAGATGATGTCTTCTTTCGTTCCTCGGGAGGCGGGGTGACGCTTTCGGGCGGGGAAGTGTTGCTGCAGGCGCCTTTCGCGACACAGCTTCTACAGAGGCTGCGTCGTTTCGGCGTGCATACGGCCATCGAAACGGCAGGCGATGCGCCTTTGTCCCGATTAATGCCGCTGGCCCGCCAGTGTGATGAAGTGCTGTTTGATTTGAAGATCATGGACACGGCGCTGGCCCAATCAATTGTGGCAATGAATCTTCCCAGAGTGCTGGATAATTTCCGTCAGCTGGTGGCTGACGGGATAAACGTGATTCCCCGCGTCCCGCTTATTCCTGGCTATACGCTTAACGAAACGAACATGGCGCGCGTGCTGGCTTTCCTGTTACCTTCAGGAATACGGCAGCTGCATTTATTGCCCTTCCATCAGTATGGGGAGCCAAAATACCGTCTGCTGGGACAGGTGTGGGGAATGCGGCAAGCGATCCCGCCGACAGAAGATGAGGTGTCAGCGATGCGTCAACTGGCCGAGTGCGAAGGTTTCAATGTTACCCTGGGAGGCTGAACATGACAGTGATAGCGGGACGTCATCTGGTGGCGGTGACCGCGTGCGTCAGTGGCGTCGCACATACCTATATGGCTGCCGAACGGCTGGAAAAGCTCTGCCAGCAGGAGAAGTGGAGCGTTAACATTGAGACGCAGGGAGCGCTGGGCGTTGAGAGTGAGCTTACGGAAGAGGACATCCGGCGTGCTGATGTCGTATTGCTCATTACTGATATCGAACTGGCGGGCAGTGAACGTTTCGAGCATACGCGCTACGTGAAGTGCGGTATTAACGCCTTTTTACGTGACCCACAAAAGGTGATGGGCGCGGTGCGTAAAATGCTATCCGCTCCGCAGCAAACTCAGATCATTCTGGACTAGCACCCTTCCCGGTGAGCTGGCTGTGATACTGGCGACGGTATTCTGACGGCGAACGCTCCGTGTTCTTGCGGAATAACCGGCAGAAATAGTTGCTGTCGACAAAACCGCAGGCATGCGCCACCTCTTTCACTTTTAAATCATACCCTTTTAACAGCTGGCGCGCGTGTTCCAGCCGGGTATGCGTCAGGTATTCATTAAAACCCACTGCGCCCGTTTTCTGGAACAGATGCGACAGGTAGTTTGGGGAGATATAGAACGCCTGCGCGACGGATTCCCGGGTAAGGGGAGTGGCGTAGTGTTCGTCAATATAGACCCGAATCGCTTCAAACAGAGCCTGACTGCGGGAGGCGGTTTGGATCTGACTCCCCAGAAGGTCCACGCAGTGGCTAAGCAGGCTGGCGATAATCAGCCTCGCGGTTTGCTGCTCATGCGGTTGCATCTGGATTTCATGGAGCGTCTGTAAGAGTAGCGATCCAATACGCGGACCGCGGCGGGCAACGTGCTGCTTTGCCAGATTTCGAACGTCTTTACCGTCCCAATGCAAAAGGCTAAACCCAAGCTGCTGTTTGCCAAACAGGATACTCAGCGTGGTTGCGGGTGCTTGCCAATGTGGATTATTCCAGCCGCCAGCCGGGACGTATAAAACATCCCCCTGCTGTAAAACGCAGCCAGCCTGGTCTTTCATTGAACCTTCGATCGCGATCTCCAGACGTGGGAAATCGACCTGCAGGGCAAGTTCGGGGGCGGGGATCGCTGGGTTCGCAAAATGCACCTGACGCAGCGGCGTTGTGCCGTTGATCAGGTCAGTCAGGATGTGGGTAATGTCGTGGTGCATGGTGTAGATACCAGGGTATTGCTGGGCGGCGCTACGCTTGCACGGGCCTACGTATCGTAGGCCCGTGCAAGCGTAGCGCCGCCGGGCGTAAAGCATTAGCCGGTGTTACGCATACCTGCCGCAACGCCCGCAATCGTCACCATCAGCGCCTGTTCAACGCGCGGATCCGGCTCTTTACCTTCTTCTTCCGCCAGACGCGAACGGTGCAGCAGCTCTGCCTGCAGGACGTTCAGCGGGTCGGTGTAGATGTTACGCAGCTGAATAGACTCGGCAATCCACGGCAGGTCCGCCATCAGATGTGAGTCGTTGGCGATGTCCAGTACCACTTTGATGTCGCCTTCCAGCAGTTCGCGCAGCTCTTTACCGAGCGCCCACAGCTCTGGTTTCACCAGACGCTGGTCGTAGTATTCTGCCAGCCACAGGTCAGCTTTCGAGAAGACCATCTCCAGCATGCCCAGACGGGTAGAGAAGAACGGCCAGTCGCGGCACATGGTTTCCAGTTCGTTCTGTTTACCGTCTTCCACCACTTTTTGCAGTGCGGCACCGGCACCCAGCCAGGCGGGCAGCATCAAACGGTTCTGCGTCCAGGCGAAGATCCACGGGATCGCGCGCAGAGACTCTACGCCACCGGTCGGGCGACGCTTTGCAGGACGTGAGCCCAGCGGCAGTTTACCCAGCTCCTGCTCAGGCGTGGCCGAGCGGAAGTAAGGAACGAAATCTTTGTTTTCACGCACGTAGCCGCGGTACAGATCGCAGGAGATATCAGACAGCTCGTCCATGATATGGCACCAGGATGCTTTCGGCTCCGGCGGCGGCAGCAGGTTTGCTTCCAGGATCGCGCTGGTGTAGAGCGACAGGCTGCTGATGGTCACTTCCGGCAGACCGTACTTGAAGCGGATCATCTCGCCCTGCTCGGTGACGCGCAGGCCGCCTTTGAGGCTTCCCGGCGGCTGCGACAGCAGCGCTGCGTGTGCAGGCGCGCCGCCACGGCCAATCGAGCCACCGCGTCCGTGGAACAGGGTCAGCTCAATACCGGCTTTCTCGCAGGTTTTGATCAGTGCGTCCTGCGCCTGATACTGCGCCCAGGATGCCGCCATCACGCCCGCATCTTTCGCGGAGTCGGAATAGCCAATCATCACCATCTGTTTGCCCTGAATAAAGCCGCGGTACCAGTCGATATTCAGCAGCTGGGTCATGACGTCGTTGGCGTTGTTCAGGTCGTCGAGGGTCTCAAACAGCGGGGCGACCGGCAGAGCGTAGTCGATTCCCGCTTCTTTCAGCAGAAGGTGAACGCCCAGCACGTCTGACGGGGTCTTCGCCATGGAGATCACATAGGCGGCCACCGATCCTTTCGGCGCGTCCACGATCGCTTTACAGGTGTTGAGTACTTCGCGGGTTTCGTTGCTTGGCTCCCAGTTGCGCGGCAGCAGAGGGCGCTTCGAGTTCAGCTCGCGGATCAGGAAGGCCTGTTTGTCGGCTTCGGACCAGCTTTCATAATCGCCAATGCCGAGATAGCGGGTCAGCTCGCCCAGCGCTTCGGTATGACGGGTACTTTCCTGACGTACGTCGATACGCACCAGCGGCACGCCAAAACACTTCACGCGGCGCAGGGTGTCGAGCAGTTCGCCGTTAGCGATGATGCCCATCCCGCAGGCCTGCAGTGATTTATAACAGGCATACAGCGGCTCCCAGAGCTGTTCGTTCTGGCTGAGCAGACCCTCTGGTTTTGGCAGGCGCTGACCTTTCAGACGCGCTTCCAGCCAGGCCTGAGTGGCCATCAGCTGACCACGCAGTTTCTTCATCAGGAAACGGTACGGCTCGCTGGCGCCTTCTTCTCCGGCCAGCGCGCGCAGTTCCGGCGTCGCTTCAACCATCGACAGCTCGGAGATCAGCACCTGAATGTCTTTCAGGAACAGGTCGGTCGCTTTCCAGCGGCTCAGCAGCAGGACGTGACGGGTAATTTCTGCGGTCACGTTCGGGTTGCCGTCGCGGTCGCCCCCCATCCAGGAGGTGAAGCGGACCGGAACGAAGTCGACCGGCAGGCGGTAGCCGAGGTTCTCTTCCAGCTGTTCGTTCAGCTCGCGCAGGTAGTTAGGCACCCCTTCCCACAGGCTGTTTTCCACCACCGCAAAGCCCCATTTGGCTTCGTCGACCGGGCTTGGACGATGCTTACGAATTTCATCGGTGTGCCAGGACTGGGCAATCAGCTGGCGCAGACGGCGCATCAGCTGGTTGCGTTCGTAGTCGGCAATGTCTTTGTTATCCAACTGCTTCAGACAGTTGTTCACTTCCACCATTTTGTGGATCAGGGTGCGACGGGTAATTTCAGTGGGGTGTGCGGTCAGCACCAGCTCCAGCGAAAGCGACTCCACCGCTTTTTTGATGGTGGCTTCGTTGAGGTCTGGCTGGTCTTTCAGTTTACGCAGGGTGCGGGCAATGACTTCCGGGTTGCTGGCAGCTTCGCCATTTGGCGAAATGCTGTGGTATTGCTCAGCGGTGTTGGCCAGGTTCAGGAACTGGCTGAATGCGCGTGCAACGGGCAGCAGCTCATCGTTTGAGAGGTTCTGCAAGGTGGTGAGCAGCTCCTGACGACTGGCCTCGTTACCGGCACGGGAAGATTTAGACAGCTTGCGGATGGTTTCAACGCGGTCGAGGATGTTCTCCCCCAACGCGTCTTTGATGGTATCTCCAAGCACTTTGCCGAGCATACTGACATTACTACGCAACGCGGAATATTGTTCGTTCATAAAAACCCAGTCACCCCATCATTTTTGTTTATGCCCAGGCGAAAATTTTCTGGACATTATTTTGTCATCTCCCCTTATAAAGCCACGTAAAACCCCCGTCGTCAATTGCTGCGAAAACGGTTCAGCAAACGAATAAATGAGGGCAATTTACGAAATTTAATTCCCATTGCGTCAGATAAGAGATGCTTATGAGAATGTACCGGGGAAAAGGGGTAAACACGAAAAATGGCAGCTTCGGTTGCCATTTTGCTTTTATCTGTGGGGTTTTTTACGCAAAAAAAAGCGGACCACGGGGTCCGCAAAAGTTCACGTTGGCTTTAGTTGTTCGAGTTTTGAGAGAAACTCGCTGACGGAGCGGGGACGTCAAGGGTCAAACACGTGCCGCCTCGTCTATGTGGTGTATTATTCAACAGAATGCTTGATAGGGATAATCGTTCGTTGCTATGCTATCTATCGCCATGAACTATCGTGGCGACGGAGGATGAATAATGAATATTCGTGATCTTGAATACCTGGTAGCGTTAGCCGAGCATCGTCACTTTCGCCGCGCGGCAGATTCCTGCCACGTCAGCCAGCCCACGCTGAGCGGTCAGATCCGCAAGCTGGAAGACGAGCTGGGCGTGATGCTGCTGGAGCGCACCAGTCGTAAGGTTCTGTTCACACAGGCAGGTCTGCTGCTGGTGGATCAGGCGCGCACAGTGCTGCGCGAGGTCAAAGTGCTCAAGGAAATGGCAAGCCAGCAGGGGGAGGCGATGTCCGGCCCGCTGCATATTGGCCTGATCCCAACCGTTGGCCCGTACCTGTTGCCGCACATCATTCCGATGCTGCACCAGACGTTCCCGAAACTCGAAATGTACCTGCATGAAGCGCAGACCCATCAGCTGCTGGCGCAGTTAGACAGCGGCAAGCTCGACTGCGCCATTCTGGCGCTGGTGAAAGAGAGTGAAGCCTTTATTGAAGTGCCGCTGTTCGATGAGCCGATGATGCTGGCGATCTATGAAGATCACCCGTGGGCGAACCGCGATCGCGTACCGATGGCCGATCTGGCCGGTGAAAAGCTGCTGATGCTGGAAGATGGCCACTGCCTGCGCGATCAGGCGATGGGCTTTTGCTTTGAAGCGGGTGCGGATGAAGATACCCATTTCCGCGCAACCAGCCTGGAAACGCTGCGTAATATGGTCGCGGCGGGAAGCGGTATTACGCTGCTGCCTGCGCTGGCCGTGCCGCGCGAGCGTAAACGTGATGGCGTGGTTTATCTGCCGTGCATTAAGCCGGAGCCGCGTCGCACTATCGGCCTGGTGTATCGTCCGGGTTCACCGCTGCGCAGCCGCTATGAGCAGCTGGCAGAGGCCATCCGTGGTTCGATGGATGGCCATTTCGACAGCGCGTTAAAACAGGCGGTTTAAGCCGTTCAGCGCAGCTACCCGATAGGCTTCCGCCATGGTCGGATAGTTAAAGGTGGTGTTAACGAAGTACTCAATGGTGTTACCACCACCTTTCTGCTCCATTATCGCCTGGCCGATATGAATGATTTCCGCCGCGCGTTCACCAAAGCAGTGAATGCCGAGGATCTCTTTGGTCTCGCGATGGAACAAGATCTTCAGCGTTCCCACGCTCATCCCCACGATTTGCGCCCGCGCCAGATGTTTAAACTGGGCGCGACCCACCTCGTAAGGCACCTTCATTGACGTCAGCTGCTGTTCGGTTTTGCCGACAGAACTGATTTCCGGGATGGTATAGATGCCCGTCGGAATATCTTCGATCAGGTGCGCCGTCGCTTCGCCTTTTACCAGCGCCTGTGCGGCAATGCGTCCCTGGTCGTAAGCGGCTGAGGCCAGGCTTGGGTAGCCAATCACGTCGCCGACTGCGTAAACGTGCGGCAGGGCGGTCTGATACATGCTGTTGACCTTCAGCTGACCGCGGCTGTCGGTTTCAAGCCCGATATTTTCCAGCTGCAGTGAATCGGTGTTGCCGGTACGACCGTTGGCGTACAGCAGGCAGTCTGCTTTCAGCTTCTTACCGGACTTCAGGTGCATGATCACCCCGTCGTCACAGCCCTCAATCTTCTCGTACTCTTCGTTGTGGCGAATCACCACGCCGCTGTTCCAGAAGTGGTAGGAGAGGGAGTCCGACATCTCCTGATCGAGGAACGCCAGGAGGCGGTCACGGGTGTTGATCAGGTCAACTTTGACGTCCATTCCGCGGAAGATCGACGCATATTCGCAACCAATGACCCCTGCGCCATAGATAATGACGTGGCGAGGCTCATGGTGCAGGCTCAGAATCGAGTCGCTGTCGTAAACGCGCGGGTGCGAGAAGTCCACGTCGGCCGGATGGTAAGGGCGTGAGCCGCAGGCGATAACAAATTTTTCAGCCGTGATGGTTTCAACCGAACCGTCGTGGCATTCGAGTGCCAGGGTGTGTTCATCCACAAAATGCGCATTGCCCTGCAAAATTTCACAGTGGTTACGCTCATAAAATCCCTGACGCATGCGTGTCTGCTGGTTAATAACGGTATCCGCATGATTCAGGATGTCAGCAAAGGATGAACGAAGAAGTCGGGAGTGGTCGCTGTAAAGAGGGTTCTGGTTAAATTCGATAATGCGGCTAACGGCGTGGCGGAGGGCTTTCGAAGGGATGGTGCCCCAGTGGGTGCAACCGCCGCCGACATTATGGTAGCGCTCGATGACCGCTACTCTGGCTCCCTGTTTCACCAGACCCATAGCAGCACCTTCGCCGCCGGGGCCGGAACCAATAACTATTGCGTCGTAATCGTAGGAATGTGGCATGGTAAGGCTTACCTGTTCTTATACATAAAAGCAACAGAATCATAACATCATTGCCAGGGTAACCCAATTATCGTTGTGCTTTTTTCGGGCAGTGGAGCACAAACCGCACGTAAACAATCATTCACAAAGCCAGGCAAACAGATTAATTTTATTCTCTGGTATAGTGCCATCAGGCCTTTGGAAGGATTCAACTATCGTGATGGGCGTAAGAGCACAACAAAAAGAGAAAACCCGGCGTTCGCTGGTGGAAGCCGCATTCAGTCAACTGAGTGCTGAGCGAAGTTTTGCCAGTTTGAGCCTGCGCGAAGTCGCACGCGAGGCCGGGATTGCGCCAACGTCCTTCTATCGTCATTTCCGTGATGTGGATGAACTGGGCCTGACCATGGTCGACGAGAGCGGCCTGATGTTGCGCCAGCTGATGCGCCAGGCGCGTCAGCGTATCGCCAAAGGGGGCAGCGTGATCCGCACCTCCGTATCGACCTTTATGGAATTTATCGGCAATAACCCCAACGCGTTTCGTCTGCTTCTGCGCGAGCGTTCGGGCACATCGGCGGCGTTTCGTGCCGCCGTCGCGCGTGAAATTCAGCATTTCATCGCGGAACTTGCCGACTATCTTGAACTCGAAAACCATATGCCGCGCGCGTTTACTGAAGCACAGGCCGAGGCGATGGTGACGATTGTTTTCAGCGCGGGTGCCGAAGCGCTGGATGTCAGCATTGAACAACGCAAGCAGCTCGAAGAGCGGCTGGTATTGCAGCTCAGGATGATCTCCAAAGGCGCGTACTACTGGTATCGCCGTGAACAAGAGAAACTGGCACATCAAACCGAAGAGTGAAGGTGAGTAATGAAACAGTCAGGTCAGGATAAAGGGACGCTGTTGCTGGCATTGATCGCTGGCTTATCCATTAATGGTACGTTTGCCGCTATTTTTAGCTCAATCGTGCCGTTTTCGATTTTCCCGCTTATTGCGCTGGTGCTGACGGTTTACTGCCTGCATCAACGTTACCTGAACCGCACCATGCCGGTGGGGCTACCGGGGCTGGCCGCTGCCAGCTTTATTCTGGGCGTATTGCTGTATAGCACGGTGGTTCGCGCGGAATATCCGGATATCGGCTCTAACTTCTTCCCTGCCGTACTGTCTGTGGCGCTGGTGTTCTGGATTGGCTCCCGCATGCGTAGCCGTAAAAGCCAGTTATCAGAGTAAAGGGTTTCGTCATTGTAGGCCGGATAAGCGAAGCGCCATCCGGCTTTTTTGGCAGGTGGCGCTTCGCTTACCTGCCCTACAAGCCCCACATTACTTCGCCGTGAGCAGTACGCCGCACTCCATATGGTGCGTATATGGGAACTGATCGAACAGCGCCAGACGTTCAACCTTGTGCGTCTGGCCTAATGTTTCGAGGTTCTTGCACAGCGTCTCCGGGTTACAGGAGATGTACAAAATACGCGGGTACGCCTGCACCATCTTCTCGGTTTCGCTGTCCAGGCCACTGCGCGGCGGGTCGACAAAAATCGTCTCACACTGGTAGCTCTTGAGATCGATCCCTTCCAGGCGGTTAAACTGGCGTACGCCGTTCATGGCCTGCGTGAACTCTTCTGCGGCCATACGAATGATCTGCACGTTGTCGATATGGTTGGCGGCAATGTTGTACTGCGCGGCTGCCACCGACGGCTTTGCGATTTCCGTTGCCAGCACGCGATCGAAGTTACGCGCCAGCGCCAGCGAGAAGTTGCCGTTACCGCAGTAAAGCTCCAGCAGATCGCCCGTTGATCCTTCCGTCGCCTTCAGCGCCCACTCCAGCATCTGCACGTTCATCGCAGCGTTCGGCTGGGTGAAGCTGTTCTCTACCTGACGATACACCATCTCTTTACCTGCCACCGGCAGGCGCTCGTCGATGTAGTCCTGATCCAGCATGATTTTGGTTTTGGTCGCGCGGCCAATCAGGTGAGCGTTGATGTTCTGAGCGCGCAGCGCATCGCGCAGCGCTTCTGCCTGCTCGCGCCACTCGTCGTTAAGCGCTTTGTGATACAGCAGAGAGACAATCGCCTGATTGCTTTGCGTGGTCAGGTAGTCAATCTGGAACAGCTTGTTACGCAGTACCGGATTGTTGCGCACGCCGTCCATTATCAACGTCATCAACTGGTTAATGAGCTCGCTCGCCGCCGGAAAGCTGTCCACGCGGATACGGGATTTCGTCTGCTGATCGAAAATGATGTGGTACAGGTCGTCGCCGTCGTGCCAGATGCGGAATTCGGCGCGCATGCGGTAGTGGCTGACGGGAGAGCGGAACACCTCGGGAACGGGCGCGTTGAAAGGCGTCATCATACTTTGCAGGCGGACGACTTTCTCTGCCAGCTGCGCGTCGTACTGTTCTGTCGGGAGGTGTTCTGGGGTCATGATGCGTCCTGAGTGATAAAGAATTACGCGGGGATTGTAGGCATTGTTCAGGGGATGTCCAGATTTAATGGGCAATAGCTGTCTGGACATCCATACGTGTCTAATTGTAGCATTCTGTTTCCGGTCTCCTGAGAGTGAAAAGGGAATCCAGTGTAAATCTGGAGCTGACGCGCAGCGGTAAAGTCTGGCGGGATGAGCGTTGTAGACACTGTGAAAATGGGAAGTCTTCATCCTTATATAGCCACCTAGCCCGAAGACCTGCCGGGATCACGTCGCATTTGGTTTCATCATCGCGTGCTATCGATGAGGCCTGCGGCATCCTTCTTATATTGTGGATGCTTTAACAATGATTAAAAAAGTATCGCTGTTGACGGCGTTGTCCGTCACGGCATTTTCGGGCTGGGCGCAGGATAGCGCCGACTCGTTGGTGGTGACGGCAAATCGTTTTGAACAACCTGAAAAAACTATTCTGGCTGCAACCTCCGTTGTTACGCGTGCCGATATTGACCGTTGGCAATCAACCTCAGTCCTGGATGTTATGCGTCGCCTGCCCGGCGTGGATACGGCGCAAAGTGGCGGGATGGGGCAACTCTCTTCTCTCTTTATACGCGGCACCAACTCCAGCCACGTCCTGATCCTTGTTGATGGGATCCGCCTTAACCAGGCGGGCGTCACGGGGTCATCCGATCTCAGCCAGTTCCCGATCTCCCTGGTGCAGCGTATCGAATATGTTCGTGGACCGCGTTCGGCGGTATACGGCTCGGACGCGATCGGCGGAGTCGTAAACATTATTACCACTCGCGCGAAGGACGGTACCACGCTAAACGCAGGTGTAGGGTCGCATGGTTACCAGAATTATGGCGGCAGTACTCAGCAAACATTGGGCGACAGCACGCGCGTCACGCTTGCGGGTGATTACACCTATACCAAAGGGTTTGATGTGGTTGCGGACGGCAACAATGGTGGCCTTGCCCAGACCGATCGCGACGGCTTTATGAATAAAACGCTCTATGGTGCACTGGATCACGCATTCTCGGAGCAGTGGAGCGGATTTGTTCGCGGCTTTGGCTATAGCAACCGTACTGCCTACGACGGTTACTACAGCTCATTTACCCCCGATGTACTGGTCGATACCCGCCAGCTCTATAGTCAGACCTGGGATGCTGGATTGCGCTTCAACGATGACATCTTCCATTCACAGCTGCTCACCAGCTATAGCCACAGCAAGGACTATAACTACGACCCAAATTTGGGCCGCTACGATTCAACAGCCACCCTGGATGAAATCAAACAGTACAACGTCCAGTGGCTGAATTCCGTTGATGTTGGCCATGGAAACATTGGCGCGGGCGTTGACTGGCAGAAGCAGAGCACCGAGCCGGGTACAAACTACGTGACCAACGGCTACGACCTGCGTAACACCGGCGTTTACCTGACCGGGTTGCAGCAGTTTGGTGACTTCACTCTGGAAGGAGCGGTTCGCAGCGATGACAACTCTCAGTTCGGCCGCCATGGCACCTGGCAAAGTAGTGCGGCCTGGGAGTTCGTGGAGGGTTACCGCTTCGTTGCTTCTTATGGTACGGCCTATAAGGCTCCGAATCTGGGTCAACTCTATGGTTTCTATGGCAATGACCATCTTGATCCAGAAGAGAGTAAGCAGTGGGAAGGTGCGTTTGAAGGCCTGACGGCGGGCGTGAGCTGGCGCGTCTCCGGCTACCGTAATGACGTCGATAATCTCATCGACTTCGATAATAACCTTCAGCAATATTACAACGTCGGTAAAGCGCGCATTAAAGGTGTGGAAGCGACAGCATCGTTTGATACGGGCCCGTTGACGCATACTGTAGGCTACGACTATGTGGATGCCCGCAATGCCGCAACCAACGAACTTCTGGACCGTCGTGCTAAGCAGCAGGTGAAATATCAGCTCGACACGCAGATCTATGATTTCGACTGGAGCCTGACTTATCACTATCTCGGTACGCGTTACGACACTGACTTTGGTGCTTATCCGTCTGAGAAAGTAAAAATGGGTGGTGTCAGCCTGTGGGATGTCGCAGTTTCGTATCCTGTCACCTCACATCTCACAGTTCGTGGTAAAATAGCCAACCTGTTCGATAAAGATTACGAGACAGTTTATGGCTACCAAACTGCAGGACGGGAATACACCTTGTCTGGCAGCTACACCTTCTAATCCGCGTCCCACCGTGCTGGTGTTTGATTCCGGCGTCGGTGGGCTTTCGGTCTATGATGAGATTCGGCATCTCCTGCCGGATCTCCATTACATCTACGCCTTCGATAACGTCGCTTTCCCGTATGGGGAAAAGAGCGAAGATTTTATTGTTGAGCGTGTGGTTGAAATCGTCACCGCTGTACAAAAGCGCTATCCCCTTGCGCTGGCCGTCATCGCCTGTAATACGGCAAGCACCGTTTCTCTTCCCGCCCTGCGTGAAAAATTCCAGTTCCCGGTTGTGGGCGTTGTTCCTGCGATAAAGCCTGCCGCGCGCCTGACGGCGAACGGCATTGTGGGTTTGCTGGCAACGCGAGGCACGGTAAAGCGTCCTTATACTCGCGAGCTGATCGACCGTTTTGCCAACGAATGCCAGATTGCGATGCTGGGTTCGGCTGAGCTGGTGGAGATGGCTGAAGCGAAGCTGCATGGAAAAGCGGTATCACTCGACGAGCTGCGTCGTATTCTTCGTCCGTGGCTGCGGATGCCCGAACCTCCGGATACCGTTGTGCTGGGCTGCACCCACTTCCCGCTATTACAGGAAGAGTTATTAGAGGTATTGCCGGAGGGGACGCGCCTGGTGGATTCCGGCGCGGCTATCGCCCGTCGTACGGCCTGGCTACTGGAGCATGAAGCGCCGGATGCGAAATCTACCGACGCGAATATCGCGTTTTGTATGGCCATCACGAAAGAGACTGAGCAACTTTTACCCGTTTTACGCCGTTATGGCTTTGAAACGCTCGAAAAACTGGCGCTGTAGCACGGTTTTGAGCAAAAAAGAGACGGTTGAAAGTTTTTTTTAAAAGAGGGGTTGTCAACGTCTGAGAACTCCCTATAATGCGCCTCCACTGACACTGAACAACGGCTTACAGGCCGCCGGGTTAGCGGGGTTCAGAGATGAACGCCGGCAGAGAAAAGCAAAAATAATCGCTTGACTCTGAATGAGGAAAACGTAATATACGGGACCTCGCAACGGTGAGCTTAACGCCGCGTTGCACTGCTCTTTAACAATTTATCAGACAATCTGTGTGGGCAC
>NZ_JUMS01000115.1:0-37487 GCF_001059415.1 Enterobacter sp. 940_PEND | reverse complement strand
TAGTGTGGGGTCTCCCCATGCGAGAGTAGGGAACTGCCAGGCATCAAATAGAAGAACCCCGTACCGAAAGGTGCGGGGTTTTTTGCTTTGTGCGTCAGAAATCATGCCGAGTGGCTTTGTAGGCCCGGTAAGCGCAGCGCCATCGGGCAAGTCAAACCGCACCATCCCCTCCTTGAAACTTTCTCACCTTCTGCTTGCAGACTCGACATTCAAACCATTTCTGGGTATCGTTAGCTGTCTGGATGTCTAAACGTTTATACGTATGCTGTGAGGATATAAAGTTATGCCGATTCGGGTGCAGGACGAGCTACCAGCCGTCAATTTCTTGCGTGAAGAAAACGTTTTCGTCATGACGGCTTCGCGTGCGACAGGTCAGGAAATTCGCCCGCTGAAGGTGCTTATTCTCAATCTGATGCCAAAAAAGATCGAAACAGAAAACCAGTTCCTGCGTCTTCTGTCGAACTCCCCTCTTCAGGTTGATATTCAGCTGCTGCGAATCGATGCCCGTGAGTCACGTAACACGCCTTCTGAGCATCTGAACAACTTCTACTGTAACTTCGATGATATTCAGGGGGAAAACTTCGACGGACTGATCGTGACCGGCGCGCCGCTCGGTCTGGTGGAATTTAACGATGTCGCTTACTGGCCGCAGATCAAACAGGTTCTGGAGTGGGCAAAAGATCACGTTACCTCCACATTGTTTGTCTGTTGGGCGGTACAAGCCGCGCTGAATATTCTTTATGGCATCCCCAAGCAAACCCGTACTGAAAAGCTCTCCGGCGTATACGAACATCACATTCTTCACCCGCACGCGTTGCTGACGCGCGGTTTCGATGACTCTTTCCTGGCCCCGCATTCTCGCTATGCCGATTTCCCGGCCCAGCTGATTCGTGATTACACCGATCTGGAGATCCTGGCCGAAACGGAAGATGGAGATGCTTATCTGTTTGCCAGCAAGGATAAACGCATTGCATTCGTGACCGGGCATCCTGAGTACGACCCGCAAACCCTTGCGTCAGAGTATTTCCGTGATGTCGAAGCGGGTCTAAATCCGGATGTACCGTACAACTATTTCCCGAAAGACGACCCGCAAAACAAACCGAGAGCAACCTGGCGCAGCCACGGGAATTTGCTTTTCACTAACTGGCTCAACTATTACGTCTACCAGATAACACCATACGATCTGCGCCACATGAATCCGACGCTGGAGTAATCTTCTGCACTAAACGATCCTAAAGCGTTTCAGCTATTCAAATCAGGCACCTTCGGGTGCCTTTTTTTATTTTCGAAATGTCGCTCACCATTCAATAAAACTTTAATTCCAATAAAATCAGATAATTAATTTCATATTTATATTAAAATGGAAATTGTTTTTGATTTTATGAAAAATATAGATAGTCTTAATTCTGCTGAGCGAAAACTACCCAACGATCTTTCGTTCGCATCGGGGGCGTGATTTTGGATCTTTGATGAGGAGCAGAGTAATGACTCAACAGGCAACGACGGTCGATGAACTGGCCTTTACCCAGCCGTATGGCGAGCAAGAACAGCAGGTTTTGACGGCGGAAGCGGTAGAATTCCTGACTGAACTGGTGACTCGCTTTACGCCGCAGCGTAATAAGCTGCTGGCGGCACGCATTCATCAGCAGCAGGAAATTGACGATGGCAAGTTGCCTGGCTTCATTTCGGAAACCGCTTCCATTCGTCGCGGTGAGTGGAAAATCCGCGGCATCCCTGAAGATTTACAGGATCGTCGCGTTGAGATCACCGGTCCGGTAGAGCGCAAAATGGTGATCAACGCCATGAACGCCAACGTTAAAGTCTTTATGGCCGATTTTGAAGACTCACTGGCGCCTGACTGGCGTAAGGTCATCGAGGGGCAGATCAACCTGCGCGACGCCGTGAACGGCACCATCAGCTATACCAACGAAGCCGGCAAAATTTACCAGCTCAAACCGAACCCGGCGGTGCTGATCTGTCGCGTACGCGGCCTGCACCTGCCTGAAAAACATGTCACCTGGCGTGGGGAAGCCATTCCGGGCAGCCTGTTTGATTTCGCGCTTTATTTCTTCCATAACTACAAGAATCTGCTGGCAAAAGGCAGCGGCCCTTATTTCTATCTGCCAAAAACGCAGGCCTGGCAAGAAGCGGCCTGGTGGAGCGAAGTGTTCAGCTACGCGGAAGATCGTTTCAACCTGCCGCGCGGTACCATCAAGGCCACCCTGCTGATTGAAACGCTGCCTGCCGTGTTCCAGATGAATGAAATTCTGCACGCCCTGCGCGACCATATTGTCGGCCTGAACTGCGGACGCTGGGACTATATTTTCAGCTACATCAAAACCCTGAAAAACTATCCCGATCGCGTACTGCCGGATCGCCAGGTTGTGACCATGGATAAACCGTTCCTGAGCGCCTACTCGCGTCTGCTGATCAAAACCTGCCACAAGCGCGGCGCCTTTGCGATGGGCGGCATGGCGGCTTTTATCCCGAGCAAAGACGCAGAGCGGAACAATCAGGTGCTCAACAAGGTGAAAGCCGATAAAGAGCTTGAAGCCCGTAACGGTCACGACGGCACGTGGATTGCCCATCCCGGCCTGGCCGATACGGCGATGGAGGTCTTCAACCGCGTTCTCGGCGACAATAAAAATCAGCTGTTCGTCACGCGTGAAGACGATGCCCCAACGGCTGAAGAACAGCTGCTGGCACCGTGCGCGGGCGAGCGTACGGAAGAGGGCATGCGTGCCAATATTCGCGTCGCGGTCCAGTACATCGAAGCGTGGATCTCCGGCAACGGCTGTGTGCCTATCTATGGACTGATGGAAGATGCCGCGACGGCGGAGATCTCACGTACCTCCATCTGGCAGTGGATCCACCATCAAAAAACGCTCAGCAACGGCAAGCCGGTGACCAAATCTCTGTTCCGCCAGATGCTGGCCGAAGAGATGCGGGTGATCCAGGACGAGCTGGGCGAACACCGCTTCAGCAGCGGACGTTTTGACGACGCTGCGCGCCTGATGGAGCAAATCACCACATCAGATGACTTAATCGACTTCCTGACCCTGCCGGGCTACCGCTTCCTGGCGTAACTCACCGCATAACAATATGGAGCATCTGCACATGAAAACCCGTACCCAACAAATCGAAGAGTTAAAGAAAGAGTGGACACAACCTCGCTGGGAAGGCATCCGCCGTCCTTACAGCGCGGAGGAAGTGGTGAAATTACGCGGCTCGGTCAATCCGGAATGCACGCTGGCACAGAACGGTGCGGCGAAAATGTGGAAGCTGCTGCACGGTGGCTCTAAAAAGGGCTACATCAACAGCCTCGGCGCGCTGACCGGCGGTCAGGCGCTGCAGCAGGCGAAGGCCGGTATTGAAGCTATCTATCTTTCCGGCTGGCAGGTCGCGGCGGATGCCAACCTGGCGTCCAGCATGTACCCGGATCAGTCGCTCTATCCGGCTAACTCCGTGCCGTCGGTGGTGGATCGGATCAACAACACCTTCCGCCGTGCGGATCAGATCCAGTGGGCTGCCGGTATCGAACCTGGCGATCCGCGCTTTACTGACTACTTTCTGCCGATCGTCGCGGATGCGGAAGCAGGTTTCGGCGGCGTGCTGAACGCCTTCGAGCTGATGAAATCGATGATTGAGGCCGGTGCAGCGGCCGTTCACTTCGAAGATCAGCTGGCATCAGTGAAGAAATGCGGACACATGGGCGGTAAGGTGCTGGTTCCTACACAGGAAGCCGTACAGAAGCTGGTTGCCGCGCGTCTGGCTGCTGACGTGCTCGGCGTGCCGACGCTGGTGATTGCCCGTACCGATGCGGACGCGGCGGACCTGATCACCTCTGACTGCGACCCGTACGACAGCGAATTCATCACCGGCGAGCGCACCAGTGAAGGCTTCTATCGTACCCACGCGGGTATCGAGCAGGCAATTAGCCGCGGTCTGGCGTACGCGCCGTACGCGGACCTGGTCTGGTGTGAAACGTCTACGCCGGATCTGGCGCTGGCAAAACGCTTTGCCGATGCCATCCACGCGAAGTATCCGGGCAAACTGCTGGCCTATAACTGCTCGCCGTCCTTCAACTGGCAGAAAAAGCTGGATGACAAAACCATCGCCAGCTTCCAGCAGCAGCTGTCCGACATGGGCTACAAATACCAGTTCATTACCCTGGCAGGTATCCACAGCATGTGGTTCAACATGTTCGACCTGGCGCACGCCTATGCGCAGGGTGAGGGCATGAAGCACTACGTTGAGAAGGTGCAGCAGCCGGAGTTTGCGGCGGGCAAAGACGGTTACACCTTCGTGTCTCACCAGCAGGAGGTGGGGACCGGCTACTTTGACAATGTGACCACGATTATTCAGGGCGGCACCTCCTCCGTCACTGCCTTAACGGGTTCAACGGAAGAAGCACAGTTCTAAACTTTTCCCCCTCTCCCCTCTCGGGGAGAGGGTTGGGGTGAGGGGGAATATATGTCGCGTGGCCTGGAATTGCTGATTGCCCAAACTATTTTGCAGGGCTTCGATGCCCAGTATGGTCGTTTTCTTGAAGTGACATCCGGCGCGCAGCAGCGCTTCGAACATGCAGACTGGCATGCGGTTCAGCAGGCCATGAAGCAGCGTATCCATCTCTATGACCACCACGTGGGTCTGGTGGTGGAGCAGCTGCGCTGTATTACCGACGGTAAAAGCCCGGACGCGGAATTTTTACTGCGCGTGAAGGAGCACTACACCCATCTGTTACCCGACTACCCGCGCTTCGAGATTGCGGAGAGCTTTTTCAACTCCGTCTATTGCCGGTTATTTGACCACCGCTCACTATCTCCTGAGCGGTTATTTATCTTCAGCTCCCAGCCCGAGCGACGCTTTCGAACCATTCCCCGTCCGCTGGCGAAAGATTTCTTTCCCGATCGCGGATGGGAAAAACTCCTGCACCGCGTGCTAACGGATCTGCCGCTGCGCCTGCCCTGGGAGAATAAAGCCCGGGATATCGGTTATATCCACGCGCATCTCAACGAAACCTTCGGCGCGGAGGTGCTTAGCCATAGCCATTTGCAGGTGGCCAACGAGCTTTTCTACCGCAATAAAGCCGCCTGGCTGGTCGGCAAACTGGTTACGCCGACCGCCATTGTGCCTTTTCTGCTGCCCATTCACCGTACCGACGATGGGGAACTGTTTGTCGATACCTGCCTGACCACCGGCGCCGAGGCCAGCATCGTGTTTGGCTTCGCCCGCTCCTATTTCATGGTGTACGCCCCGCTGCCTGCCGCGCTGGTGGAGTGGCTGCGAGAGATCCTGCCGGGCAAAACCACCGCCGAGCTGTATATGGCCATTGGCTGCCAGAAGCACGCCAAAACGGAAAGTTACCGGGAGTACCTGCGCTATGTCACCGCGGCCGATGAGCAGTTTATCGAAGCGCCCGGCATTCGCGGCATGGTGATGCTGGTCTTTACGCTGCCGGGTTTCGACCGGGTCTTTAAGGTGATTAAAGACAGATTCGCGCCGCAGAAAGAGATGACCGCCGCGCACGTTCGCGCCTGCTATCAGCTGGTCAAAGAGCACGATCGCGTCGGGCGCATGGCGGATACCCAGGAATTCGAAAACTTTGTGCTGGATAAACAGCAGATCGACCCGGCGCTCATGGCGCTGTTAATGCAGGAAGCGCCCGCGAAAATCACCGATCTGGGTGACAAAATCGTGATTAGCCATCTCTACATTGAGCGCCGCATGGTACCGCTGAATATCTGGCTTGAGCAGTCCGAAGGTCAGGCGCTGCGGGATGCTATTGAAGAATACGGCAACGCGATTCGCCAGCTTGCCGCCGCAAATATTTTCCCGGGCGACATGCTGTTTAAAAACTTCGGCGTCACCCGTCACGGGCGGGTGGTGTTCTACGATTACGATGAAATTTGCTACATGACCGAGGTGAACTTCCGCGATATACCACCGCCCCGCTACCCGGAAGATGAACTTTCCAGCGAGCCGTGGTACAGCGTCTCACCGGGCGATGTGTTTCCGGAGGAGTTTCGCCACTGGCTGTGCGCTGACCCGCGCATCGGGCCGCTATTCGAAGAAATGCATGAGGATCTGTTCCGCGCCAGCTACTGGCGCGGGCTGCAAACGCGGATCAAAAACGGGCATGTCGAAGATGTGTACGCTTACCGCCGCAAGCAGCGGTTTTGCATTAGGTTTGCACCCTCTCTCGCAGGATGAGGACATCATGTTTGCACCCTCTCTCGCAGGGTGAGGGCATCATGTTTTCTCCCTCTCCCTGTGGGAGAGGGCCGGGGTGAGGGCATCAGGCCGCAATACAACCCCGTCGCCCGGTGGCGCTGCGCTTACCGGGCCTACGGTCCGAATATCCGCCGAAACCCAACTTAGCGAATCCCACCATACGCCAGCGTCACCTCTTTCGCCGCCTTAATCACCAGCGCACCCAGCTCGGTCACGCGGTCGTCGGTCATCCGCGAAATCGGCCCGGAGATGGAGATGGCGGCAAACGGCTCGCGGTGCTCGTCGAAAATACAGGCCGCCAGGCAGCGCAGGCCCAGGGCATGTTCTTCATCATCAAACGAATAGCCACGCTTGCGGGTCAGGGCCAGATCTTCTTTCAGATGCACGGGCGATACCAGCGTGGCGTGGGTATAGGCGTGTAAACCTTTACGGTGCAGCAGCCCCGTCACCTGCTCTTCGCTCAGCTGCGACAGAAACGCTTTCCCCGCCCCGGAGGCGTGCATCGGCAGCTTGCCGCCAATCGGTGCGGACATACGCATCAGCTGCGTGCACTGCACCTGGTCGATGATAATCGCCTGATGGTCGCTCTGGTCCAGCACCGCGAGGTTGACCGTCTCGCCGGACTCCTCCATCAGCTTGCGCAGAATCGGGTGCACAATCGCCAGCAGGTTGCGGCTCTGCAGGAAGCTGCTGCCGACGATAAACGCATGCGCGCCCACCGCCCAGTGCCCCAGCTCGCCGACCTGACGGACAAAGCCCAGCTGCTGCATGGTGGTCAGCAGGCGGTGCGTCGTGGAGTTCGGCAGGCCAGCCTGCTGGGCCAGCTCCGTCAGGGCCACGCTGCCGTGCGACTCGGCTATCCACTCCAGCAGCTTCAAACCGCGCGTGAGCGATTGAACCTGTCCGCCCTGTTGTGCGGCGGCGGCGGTGGCAGCAGGTTTTCTGCCGCGTTTAGCGGGAACGGTCGCGACCATGACGATCTCCTTTTTCTGTATCGTGGAAATCATTTTCGTTTTATTTGGTGAATTTGCAACCGTTATCCTGACTGATCGGAGGAGTGATGGTGAACATGTCTCATGTTACCGCTGTGCGGCTTTTCCACCCTGCGAGATTGTGCCAGTATGGAACGCAGCCTTTTGGCCTTGTTGAGCGTTGTCGGGAGCAAGTGTGAGCAGCAAAGTAGAGCAACTGCGTGCGCAGTTAAATGAACGAATTCTGGTGCTGGACGGCGGCATGGGCACCATGATCCAGGGGTATCGTCTGAGTGAAGACGATTTCCGCGGCGAGCGCTTTGCCGACTGGCCCTGCGACCTGAAAGGGAACAACGATCTGCTGGTGCTCAGCAAGCCGTCCGTCATTAAGGATATCCACAACGCCTACTTCGAAGCGGGTGCGGATATCGTTGAGACCAACACCTTTAACTCGACAACCATCGCCATGGCGGATTACCAGATGGAATCCCTGTCGGCGGAAATCAACCTGGAAGCCGCGAAGCTGGCGCGCGCCTGCGCCGACGAGTGGACGGCACGTACGCCGGACAAGCCTCGCTACGTTGCCGGGGTGCTTGGCCCGACGAACCGAACCGCGTCGATTTCACCGGACGTCAACGACCCGGCGTTTCGTAATATCACCTTCGATCAGCTCGTTGCGGCCTACCGTGAATCGACCAAAGCGCTGGTGGAAGGCGGTTCCGATCTGATCCTGATAGAAACCGTATTCGACACCCTTAACGCCAAAGCCGCGATTTACGCGGTGAAAGAGGAGTTTGAGGCGCTGGGCGTTGACCTGCCGATCATGATTTCCGGCACCATCACCGACGCCTCCGGCCGTACTCTGTCCGGTCAGACAACCGAAGCGTTTTATAACTCTCTGCGCCACGCCGAAGCGCTCTCCTTTGGCCTGAACTGCGCGCTGGGGCCTGATGAGCTGCGCCAGTACGTGCAGGAGCTTTCCCGTATCGCGGAATGCTACGTCACCGCCCACCCGAACGCCGGTCTGCCGAACGCGTTCGGTGAATACGATCTCGATGCCGACACCATGGCGGCGCAAATCCGCGAGTGGGCCGAGTCTGGCTTCCTGAACATCGTCGGTGGCTGCTGCGGCACCACGCCGGAGCACATCGCGGCCATGAGCAACGCCGTCGCCGGACTGCCGCCGCGCAAGCTGCCCGAGCTTCCGGTTGCCTGTCGTCTGTCCGGCCTTGAGCCGTTGACCATCGGCGACGACAGCCTGTTTGTGAACGTGGGTGAGCGTACTAACGTCACAGGTTCTGCAAAGTTCAAGCGCCTGATCAAAGAAGAGAAATACAGCGAAGCGCTGGACGTTGCCCGCCAGCAGGTGGAAAGCGGCGCGCAGATTATCGATATCAACATGGATGAGGGAATGCTCGACGCCGAAGCGGCGATGGTGCGTTTCCTCAACCTGATCGCCGGTGAGCCGGACATCGCCCGCGTGCCGATCATGATTGACTCCTCCAAGTGGGAGGTCATCGAAAAAGGGCTGAAGTGCATCCAGGGTAAAGGCATCGTCAACTCTATCTCGATGAAAGAGGGCGTTGATATCTTTATCCACCACGCGAAGATGGTCCGCCGCTACGGTGCCGCCGTGGTGGTGATGGCCTTTGACGAGGTGGGCCAGGCGGATACCCGCGAGCGTAAAATTGAGATATGCCGCCGCGCGTACAAGATTTTGACCGAAGAGGTGGGCTTCCCGCCGGAAGACATTATCTTTGACCCGAATATCTTCGCCGTCGCGACCGGGATTGAAGAGCACAACAACTATGCCCAGGACTTTATCGGGGCATGTGAGGACATCAAGCGCGAGCTGCCGCACGCGCTGATCTCCGGCGGCGTGTCGAACGTGTCGTTCTCGTTCCGCGGTAACGACCCGGTGCGCGAAGCGATTCACGCCGTGTTCCTCTACTACGCCATCCGCAACGGCATGGACATGGGGATCGTTAACGCCGGCCAGCTGGCGATTTACGACGATCTCCCTGCCGAGCTGCGCGACGCCGTAGAGGACGTGATCCTTAACCGCCGCGACGACGCCACCGAGCGCATGCTGGACCTGGCGGAGAAATACCGCGGCAGCAAATCGGATGAGGCGGCAAACGTTCAGCAGGCCGAGTGGCGTTCCTGGGACGTGAAAAAGCGTCTGGAATACTCGCTGGTCAAAGGCATCACCGAATTTATCGAGCTCGATACCGAAGAGGCGCGCCAGCAGGCAGACCGCCCGATTGAGGTGATCGAAGGCCCGCTGATGGACGGCATGAACGTGGTCGGCGATCTGTTCGGTGAGGGCAAAATGTTCCTGCCGCAGGTGGTGAAATCCGCCCGCGTGATGAAGCAGGCGGTAGCGTATCTTGAGCCCTACATCGAAGCCAGCAAAGAGAAAGGTTCCAGCAACGGCAAGATGGTTATCGCCACCGTGAAGGGCGACGTGCACGACATCGGCAAGAACATCGTCGGCGTAGTGCTGCAGTGTAATAACTACGAAATTATCGACCTCGGCGTGATGGTCCCGGCGGACAAAATCCTCAAGACCGCGCGCGAAGTGAACGCCGACCTGATTGGCCTCTCCGGCCTGATTACGCCGTCGCTCGACGAAATGGTCAACGTGGCAAAAGAGATGGAGCGGCAGGGCTTCACCATTCCGCTATTGATTGGCGGGGCGACCACCTCAAAAGCGCACACGGCGGTGAAAATCGAGCAGAACTACAGTGGCCCGACGGTGTACGTGCAGAACGCCTCGCGCACCGTGGGCGTGGTCTCCGCGCTGCTCTCCGACACCCAGCGCGACGATTTTGTGGCGCGCACCCGCAAAGAGTACGAAACCGTTCGCATCCAGCACGGCCGTAAGAAGCCGCGCACCCAGCCTGTTTCGCTTCAGGCGGCGCGCGACAACGATCTGGCCTTCGACTGGTCCAGCTATACGCCACCGGTGGCGCATCGCCTGGGCGTTCAGGAGGTCAGCGCCAGCATCGAAACGCTGCGCAACTACATCGACTGGACGCCGTTCTTTATGACCTGGTCGCTGGCGGGCAAATATCCGCGCATCCTGGAAGATGAGGTGGTTGGCGAGGAGGCGAAGCGCCTGTTTAAAGATGCCAACGACATGCTCGACACGCTGAGCGCAGAGAAAAGCCTCAACCCGCGCGGCGTGGTGGGCCTGTTCCCGGCGAACCGCGTGGGCGACGACATCGAAATTTATCGCGATGAAACCCGCACCCACGTGCTGGCGGTCAGCCGCCATCTGCGCCAGCAAACGGAGAAAGTGGGCTTTGCCAACTACTGCCTGGCCGATTTCGTCGCGCCGAAGCTGAGTGGTAAAGCCGACTATATCGGCGCCTTTGCGGTGACCGGCGGTCTCGAAGAAGACGCGCTGGCGGACGCGTTCGAAGCGCAGCACGATGATTACAATAAAATCATGGTGAAAGCGATTGCCGACCGCCTGGCAGAAGCCTTTGCCGAGTATCTCCACGAGCGCGTGCGTAAGGTGCACTGGGGCTACGCGGCGAATGAAAACCTCAGCAATGAGGATCTGATCCGCGAAAACTACCAGGGGATTCGCCCGGCGCCGGGCTATCCGGCCTGTCCTGAGCACACCGAAAAAGGCACTATCTGGAAACTGCTGGATGTGGAAGCCCATACCGGCATGAAGCTCACCGAGTCGTTCGCCATGTGGCCAGGCGCGTCCGTCTCAGGCTGGTACTTCAGCCATCCGGACAGCAAGTACTTTGCCGTGGCGCAGCTGCAGCGGGATCAGATTGAAGATTACGCCCTGCGCAAAGGGATGAGCGTGTCTGAAGTGGAGCGCTGGCTGGCGCCAAATCTCGGCTACGACGCCGACTAAAATCACTTTTCCTTACAACAAACAGGGCGCTCATTGGGCGCCCTGTCTCTTTCTTACGTTTAAACCCTTATACTGGAAGAAGGTTCTTATCTTTTGCCCGGTGGCGCTGCGCTTACCGGACCTGCGCGTAGGCCGGATAAGGCGTAGCCGCCATCCGGCAAGACAATGCGCAACAAACCTCAGGAAAACACATAACGATAAGGAGGAAAAACTTCCGTGCTGACGTTGTTACACCTGCTCTCTGCAGTCGCACTGCTCGTATGGGGCACCCATATCGTCCGTACCGGCGTGATGCGCGTATTTGGCGCGCGCTTACGTACCGTTCTCAGCAGCAGCGTTGAGAAGAAGCCGCTCGCCTTCTGCGCGGGCATTGGCGTAACGGCACTGGTTCAGAGCAGTAACGCCACGACCCTGCTTGTCACCTCCTTTGTGGCGCAGGATCTGGTGGCGCTGGCCCCGGCGCTGGTGATTGTGCTGGGGGCGGATGTAGGTACCGCGCTGATGGCGCGTATCCTGACCTTCGATCTCTCCTGGCTGTCGCCGCTGCTGATTTTTATCGGCGTTATCTTCTTCCTCGGCCGCAAGCAGACGCGCGCCGGACAGCTCGGGCGCGTAGGGATAGGCCTGGGGCTGATCCTGCTGGCGCTGGAGCTGATTGTGCAGGCGGTCACGCCAATCACCGAGGCCAACGGCGTGCAGGTCATCTTCGCCTCCCTGACCGGGGACATCATGCTTGACGCGCTGATTGGCGCGGTGTTTGCCATCGTCAGCTACTCCAGCCTGGCGGCGGTTCTTCTGACGGCGACCTTAACCGCCACAGGGGCTATCTCCTTCCCGGTGGCGCTGTGTCTGGTGATCGGGGCCAACCTCGGCTCCGGCCTGCTGGCGATGCTCAATAACAGCGCGGCCAACGCCGCAGCCCGCCGCGTGGCCCTCGGCAGCCTGCTGTTTAAGCTGGTGGGCAGCCTGATTATTCTGCCGTTCGTTCACCCGCTGGCGAACCTGATGGACAACCTACCGCTGCCGAAGGCGGAGCTGGTGATCTATTTCCACGTGTTCTACAACCTGGTGCGCTGCCTGGCGATGGTGCCGTTTGCCGCGCCGATGGCCCGCTTCTGCGAACGCCTCATTCAGGACGAACCGGAGCTGGATGCGCGCCTGAAGCCGAAGCACCTGGATACCTCCGCGCTGGATACCCCTGCGCTGGCGCTGGCGAATGCCGCGCGCGAGACGTTGCGCATGGGCGACGCAATGGAAACCATGCTCGAAGGCCTGCAAAAGGTGATGCACGGCGAGCCGCGTGAAGAGAAAGAACTGCGCAGACTGGCGGACGATATCAACGTGCTCTATACCGCTATTAAGCTTTACCTGGCGCGTATGCCGCAGGACGAGCTGGCGGAAGAGGAGTCCCGCCGCTGGGCGGAAATTATCGAGATGTCGCTTAACCTTGAGCAGGCCTCGGATATCGTGGAGCGTATGGGCAGCGAGATCGCCGACAAATCCCTTGCCGCGCGTCGTGCGTTTTCAGGTGAAGGCCTGAAGGAGCTGGAAGCGCTGCACGAACAGCTGGTCAGCAACCTCAAGCTGGCGATGCTGGTCTTCTTCTCCAGCGACGTGCCGAGCGCGCGCCGTCTGCGTCGCAACAAGCATCGTTTCCGTATTCTGAACCGCCGCTACTCGCATGCCCACGTTGAGCGTCTGCACCAGCAGAACGTGCAGAGTATCGAGACCAGCTCCCTGCATCTGGGGCTACTGGGGGATATGAAGCGTCTCAACTCGTTGTTCTGCGCGGTGGCGTACAGCGTGATGGAACAGCCGGATGAAGACGACGAGCGGGATGAGTATTAATCTCCGGAAGCGCCTCGCAAAACCGTTTTGCGGGGCGTGACACCTTATAAAGCGCCATTTACTCTTCAGACCTTACATTTTGAAGGGAATAGAAAATGCTCGTTTATTACGCTACACTTCGCCAATTCATGCGCATTCCGATGGGAGTTCTCATGCGCGCTACTCATGGCATCAAAAAATCAGTCAATGTGTCGTTAGCACCAGAAATCCTTGAAGAGGCGCGTCGGCTTAAACTTAATCTCTCTGCTGTACTCACGGCTGCGCTGCAAGAGCAGTTTCGAGCGCATCAGCGCGCAGAGTGGTTAGCAGAAAATAAAGCTTCTATCGAGGCCATTAACCAGTGGGTTGATGAAAACGGCTCCTTTAGTGATTCTCAGAGATCGTTCTGATGGAGCAATATTTTGCTTATGAGAATGAAGGTAAGGGGAAAACTGCCTATCCCTGGCTAATCAATATGCAGCATCCCGTGGCCAATGTGATGAAGCATGTCCTGGTCGCACCAGCAGTTGAGCTTAGCAACCTGGGAGGCATTCAGCCGCCTGCGAAAGTGTGCCCTGTCGTTGAGATAGCGGGTAAGCCCTGCGTGGTCATGATGCACATGATGGCTGGCATATCGCCAAAAGAGTTAGGTGAGCGTGTTGCCGATCTTACGCAAAACCGGGCTTCATTGCGGGATGCACTCGATTTTTTGATCAACGGCTACTAACACTTTTTTGTCAGCCGCAAGGTAAGGTATATTTCGCCCTTCACAGGAGAAACTATGCTGCCAACTCAATCAACCCGATTAAACAAATACATTAGCGAGAGCGGGATCTGCTCACGTCGCGAGGCTGACCGTTACATTGAACAAGGTAACGTGTTTCTTAACGGCAAACGCGCCACCATCGGCGACCAGGTGGTCCCTGGCGATGTGGTGAAAGTGAATGGTCAGGTCATCGAACCGCGCGATGCTGAAGACCTGGTGTTTATCGCGTTGAACAAACCGGTTGGGATTGTCAGCACCACGGAAGACGGCGAGCGGGACAACATTGTTGATTTCGTGAACCACAGCAGCCGTATCTTCCCGATTGGCCGTCTGGATAAAGACTCACAGGGGCTGATTTTCCTTACCAACCACGGCGATCTGGTCAACAAAATTCTGCGTGCCGGTAACGACCACGAGAAAGAGTACATTGTGACGGTGAATAAGCCGGTCACGGACGAATTTATTCGCGGCATGGGCGCCGGTGTGCCGATCCTCGGCACCGTCACGAAGAAGTGTAAGGTCAAGAAAGAAGCGCCGTTCGCGTTCCGCATTACGCTGGTTCAGGGCCTGAACCGCCAGATCCGCCGTATGTGCGAGCACTTCGGTTATGAAGTGACGAAGCTGGAACGCACGCGCATCATGAACGTCAGCCTGTCAGGCATCCCGCTGGGCGAGTGGCGCGATTTAACGGATGACGAGCTGATTGAACTCTTCAAGCTTATCGAGAATTCCTCGTCCGAAGCGAAGCCGAAGGCCAAAGCAAAACCGAAAACCCAGGCGATTAAGCGCCCGGTGGTGAAGGCGCCGCAGGCGGAAGATAAGGGGCGAGGCAAGCCGGGTAATGGAAAACGCTTTACCCAGCCGGGACGCAAAAAGAAAGGGCGCTGATTAGCGCCTTCCACGTGTAGACGTTGTGGCCGACCAGGAAAATGTCGCCTCTGCATCGGGTTTATAAGCCTGCTCTTTTTTCAGCTTGCGGGCTTTTTTCGCCGCGGCGTCACGCTGCGCCATCAGCTTATCGATGTACTCTTTTTTCACCTGATTGGTTTCGGCGTTCGTCAGCGTGCGGCCATGGGCGATACGGGCGCGGTCGAGAAGCGTTTTCAATTCGCGCTGCTCGGCTTCCGTCATGTCTTTCTGGGTCAAACGTGGTGTAGCCATTGCTGAAGCCTCCTGATAGAGAGGCTTCAGTGTAAAGCAAGCCGCGCAAATTAACCCTGCTTCACCGCATCTTTTTTCGTTTGTTCATCAATCGGTTTGCCGGACCAGTAGCCTGCCAGCAGCGAGCCGGAGAGGTTATGCCAGACGGAGAACAGCGCGCCAGGCAGGGCCGCCAGCGGGGAGAAGTAGATTTTACCGAGCGCCGCCGCCAGGCCGGAGTTCTGCATGCCTACCTCGATTGCCAGCGTGCGGCAGGTAGATTCGTCAAAACCGAACAGCTTCCCACCCCAGTAGCCGCCCAGCAGGCCAATCGTGTTATGCAGCACCACGGCGATGATCACCACAAAGCCCACGGAGGCAATGTGCGATGCGGAACCCGCCACCACGGCGCTGATGATCGCCAGAATGCAGACCATCGAAAACGCGGGCAGGTACGGCTCAACGGCCTTCACCACGCGCGGGAAAAGATGGTGAATGACCAGCCCCAGCGCAATCGGGATCACCACAATCTGCAGAATGCTGAGCAGCATGCCCATCACGTCCACCTGAATATGCGCGTCCACGTACAGGCGGGTTAACAGCGGTGTGGCAACGACGCCCACCAGCGTCGAAACGGACGAGATCGTGACGGAGAGCGCCACGTCGCCTTTCGCCAGGTAGATCATGACGTTGGACGCCGTGCCGCTGGCCACGCTGCCCACCAGCACCATCCCGGCCGAGAGATCGGGCGGCATCTTAAAGGCCATCGCCAGCAGCCACGCCGCAAGCGGCATCACCAGGTAGTGCAGGAAGATCCCTGCTGCGACGGGCGCAGGGCGAGACAGCACGCGTTTAAAGTCGTCGATTTTCAGATGCACGCCCATACCGAACATGATCAGCATCAGCAGCGTGGCGACCCACGGACCAATGCCCGTGAACGTAGCGGGGGTGTAATACGCGAGTACGGAGAGCAGCAGCGCCCATAACGGGAACAGCCGCGTAACGACGGATAACATAGTGGATTCCTTGCAGTATTGTCGTGTTGTTTAGTTATGAAAAAGCCGGGTCTGTGCCCGGCTTATAGGTATTGTTTATCGTGCTAACGAATTTTATTCAAACAAATTCTGATGAAGTTTCTGCACGACCTGCTCAGCCTGATCGGCAGGCACCAGGAAGCAGAGGTTGTAGCTGGATGCGCCGTAGCAGATCATGCGGATGCTGAACGGGTCGAGCACGCCGAACACTTCTTTACCCACGCCGCAGGCGCGCGACAGCTTGTTGCCGATGATGGCAACCAGCGCCAGGTCTTCTTCTACTTCCACGCGGCAGAGCTCAGACAGCTCAATCAGCAGCGACTGCGTCAGCAGCGTGTCGCCGGTGGAGGTCGAGCCGGTGGTGTCCAGCGTTAGCGCAATGCTCACTTCAGAGGTGGTGATCAGATCGACTGAGATATTATGGCGCGCCAGAATGCCAAACACTTCCGCCAGGAAACCGCGGGAATGCAGCATATTGTGGCTGTGGAGCGTCACCAGCGTCTGACGACGGCGCAGGGCCAGGGCGCGGAACAGCGGTGGGTTTTCCGTTTTCTTGCAGACCAGCGTCCCGCCCGCTTTCGGATCTTTACTGGAACCCACGAAGACCGGAATATCGCTGCGCACTGCCGGCAGCAGCGTTGCAGGGTGCAGCACTTTCGCGCCGAAGGTGGCCATTTCCGCCGCTTCTTCAAAGGCGATCACATCAATACGTTTAGCCGCGGAAACGACGCGCGGGTCGGTGGTGTAAATGCCCGGAACGTCCGTCCAGATATCCACGCGCGTTGCATGCAGGGCTTCGCCCAGCAGCGCGGCGGTGTAGTCGCTGCCGCCGCGGCCAAGCGTGGTGGTGCGGCCTTTCGCTTCACTGCCGATAAAGCCCTGGGTAATCACGATACCGTCTGCCAGGCGTGGTGCCAGCTGCTGATTGGTCAGCTCCGCCAGCGCCTCAACGTCCGGCTCGGCACGACCAAAGCGATCGCTGGTACGCATCACTTTACGCACGTCAAACCACTGCGCCTGAACGTTACGCTCGCGCATGATTTCGACAAACAGCAGGGTGGACATCAGCTCGCCGTGGCTGACCAGTTCGTCGGTCAGGGCGGTGGAGGTGGCCAGAGAAGCCGCTTCTGCCAGAGTGGTAATATTTTCCAGCAGACGCTCCACTTCCTCGCGGATGACGTTCGGGTTCTGCAGACGCTCAAGAATGTCGAACTGAATTTTGCGCAGTGCATCCAGCTTCACGAAACGTTCTGTCGCTTCCAGTCCTTCAGACAGAGAAACCAGCAGGTTCGTCACGCCGGCGGATGCAGACAGCACCACCAGGCGGGTATTCGGATCGGCCAGCACCACATCGGCGCTGCGGTTCATGGCATCGTAATCGGCCACACTGGTGCCGCCAAATTTGGCGACCACAAAACTCGTCATAACAACCTCGTGTCAGGGAATGAATAAGCGACCTTGGCACAAGAGTGAAACGAAAACAGGTGCAGGCGCAAAATACGGCCCTATAAATAAAATGCGGGGGAGGTCCTGTCAATGCTGGGATTATGCGGATTTTTTATAGGGGGGTACCCCTGAGAAACAGGACTTATAACAGCGCCAGATTTTATGCTCCGTTTTAGGGCTTTTTGACCGACATTTCGCCGCCCCAGGAGGCTCCGTCAGCAGCTATACTTTTCGGGTCTTTTCACCTGTGTTTGATGCAGGCCAGGGCAATGGCATAAAAACCATCACAATTTTTATTTGCAGGCGCTACAATCGACCGCAGTCACAATTCTCAAATCAGAAGAGTATTGCTAATGAAAAACATCAACCCAACGCAGACCGCTGCCTGGCAGGCACTCCAGAAACATTTTGATGAAATGAAAGACGTCACCATCGCGGATCTGTTCGCGAAAGATGCCGATCGTTTCAACAAGTTCTCCGCGACCTTCGACGACCTGATGCTGGTGGATTTCTCTAAAAACCGCATTACCGAAGAGACGCTGGCAAAGCTGCAGGATCTGGCGAAAGAAACCGAGCTGGCGGATGCCATCAAATCCATGTTCTCCGGCGAGAAGATCAACCGCACCGAAGACCGTGCAGTGCTGCACGTGGCCCTGCGTAACCGTAGCAATACCCCAATCATCGTTGACGGCAAAGACGTCATGCCGGAAGTGAACGCGGTGCTGGAAAAGATGAAAGCCTTCTCCGAAGCGATCATCTCCGGAAGCTGGAAAGGCTACACCGGCAAAGCGATCACCGACGTGGTGAACATCGGTATCGGCGGTTCTGACCTCGGCCCGTTCATGGTGACCGAAGCGCTGCGCCCTTATAAAAACCACCTCAATATGCACTTTGTGTCTAACGTCGATGGCACCCACATCGCCGAAGTGCTGAAGAACGTGAACCCGGAAACCACCCTGTTCCTGGTTGCGTCCAAAACCTTCACCACTCAGGAAACCATGACCAACGCCCACAGCGCGCGCGACTGGTTCCTGAAAACTGCGGGCGACAACAAGCACGTGGCGAAACACTTCGCGGCGCTGTCTACCAACGGTAAAGCGGTCAGCGAGTTCGGCATTGATACCGCGAATATGTTCGAGTTCTGGGACTGGGTCGGCGGCCGCTACTCCCTGTGGTCTGCGATCGGTCTGTCCATCATCCTGTCCGTGGGCTTCGACAACTTCGTTGAGCTGCTCTCCGGCGCGCACGCGATGGATAAACACTTCTCCACTACCGCGCCTGAGAAAAACCTGCCGGTACTGCTGGCGCTGATCGGTATCTGGTACAACAACTTCTTCGGCGCTGAAACCGAAGCGATCCTGCCGTATGACCAGTACATGCACCGCTTCGCAGCCTACTTCCAGCAGGGCAACATGGAATCCAACGGTAAATACGTTGACCGTAACGGCAACGCGGTGGATTACCAGACTGGCCCAATCATCTGGGGCGAGCCGGGCACCAACGGTCAGCATGCCTTCTACCAGCTGATCCACCAGGGCACCAAAATGGTACCGTGCGATTTCATCGCCCCGGCTATCACCCATAACCCGCTGTCCGACCACCATCCGAAGCTGCTGTCGAACTTCTTTGCGCAGACCGAAGCGCTGGCGTTCGGTAAATCTCGCGAAGTGGTTGAACAGGAATACCGTGACCAGGGTAAAGATCCGGCAACCCTGGACCACGTTGTGCCGTTCAAAGTGTTCGAAGGCAACCGCCCAACCAACTCCATCCTGCTGCGCGAAATCACGCCGTTCAGCCTGGGCGCGCTGATTGCCCTGTACGAGCACAAGATCTTCACGCAGGGCGCCATCCTGAACATCTTCACCTTTGACCAGTGGGGCGTTGAGCTGGGCAAACAGCTGGCAAATCGTATTCTGCCAGAGCTGGGTGACGATAAAGCGATTGCCAGCCATGACAGCTCGACAAATGGTTTGATCAACCGTTATAAAGCATGGCGCGCGTAATTAAAACGTCATGAAAACGTGCCGGCTTAATGCCGGCATTTTTTTATCGGATAATTCCTGATGTCTGTTAGTTAACTCAAATTCTGAATCTGAGTTTAATCCGAAAAAGACGCTTAACCCGTTAATTCCTGCGGTTTATTTTAAGAAAATACGCAGTAATCCATTAATATCTTTATATTATAAATTATTGATTTTAATAATTTATATATTAATGCTATTTGTCTTTCATTTCCATTTTAACCATTAGTCCGAAAACCCCATCCCTATTTCCCCTTACGGCAAACCCACGGCACTAGTTGTGTATACTCGATTCCGCCTGAAATTCTTTTCGGGCAAATCTCCATTCATTCATTGAAGGGAAATTGTTATGAAGAAAGTACTGTATGGCATTTTTGCCATATCTGCGCTTGCGGCGACATCTGTCTATGCAGCTCCGGTTCAGGTCGGGGAAGCGGCAGGTTCGGCTGCGACGTCTGCGTCTGCGGGAAGTTCTACCGCAGCCAGCGCCAGCACCGTAAGTTCAGCCGTGGGTGTCGCGCTGGCGGCAACCGGTGGCGGTGATGGCTCCAATACCGGAACCACGACCACCACGACAACCAGCACCCAGTAATAGCGGGTGTTTTAATCATAACCACACTTCGGTGTGGTTATTTCGCCCCTTCGGAGAAGAGTCGTGAAGCGACCTGCAATCATTCT
Organism: Enterobacter sp. 940_PEND; assembly: GCF_001059415.1. Taxonomy (NCBI): domain Bacteria; kingdom Pseudomonadati; phylum Pseudomonadota; class Gammaproteobacteria; order Enterobacterales; family Enterobacteriaceae; genus Enterobacter; species Enterobacter sp. 940_PEND. Next base: position 17,490 of record NZ_JUMS01000115.1, on the reverse strand, counting down.
GATTTGCCTGCTGCTGCAGGCGTGCTCGGCCACCACCAAAGGGCTGGGAAACTCACTGTGGGAAAGCATGTTCGGTACACCGGGCGTGCATCTGACCGATGACGAACTTCAAAACATGCCCTATGCCAGTCAGTACATGCAGCTAAACGATGGCCCGCAGCTGTTTGTGGTGCTCGCTTTCGATGAAAACGGGCAGCAGAAATGGGTGACGCAGGATCAGGCCACCATCGTGACGCAGCATGGCCGTATCGTGAAAACCCTGTTGGGCGGCGATAACCTGCTGGAGGTGAATAATATCGCCGACGACCCGCTAATCAAGCCGAACCAGATCGCCGACGGCGCAAGCTGGACGCGCACGATGGGCTGGACCGAACATAAGCAGGTGCGTTACGCCACGGCACGCTCGACCTTCCGCTGGGACGGCACGGACAGCGTGAAAGTCGGCAGCGACGAAACCCGTGTCCGCGTGCTGGATGAAGAAGTTACCACCGACCAGGCCACCTGGCACAACCGCTTCTGGATCGACGAGGAAGGGCAGATCCGCCAGTCCCTGCAGTATCTCGGTGCCGGATTCTTCCCGGTGAAAACCACCCTGATCAAGGCGGCGAAATCATGAAAACGCTCATCCACGTTGCGCTTATCGCCAGCCTTGCCGCGCCGCTGGCATGGTCCGCAGGGACTGTGAAGGTCTACACGCCGGACAGTGAAAAACCCAAAACCTTAACCCACGCTGAGCATCTGCTCGATCTCGTCGGGCAGCCAAGGCTCGCCAACAGCTGGTGGCCGGGGGCAGTGATCGCTGAACGTCAGAAGACCGCTGAAGCGGAACAACAGCACAAGGCGCTCCTTGCCAGGCTGACGGGGTTAGCGGAACAGGAAGATGGCGACGACGCGGCGGCGATTAACAGCGTTCGCCAGCAGCTGCAGGCGCTGAAGGTGACGGGCCGTCAGAACGTGAACCTTGATCCCGACGAAGTGCGCGTTACGGAAAAGGGTAATCCCACGCTTGAAGGGGAGTATACGCTCTGGCTGCCGGAGAAGCCGACGACGGTGACCGTAATGGGGCTAATCAGCAGCCCGGGTAAAAAGCCCTTTACGCCCGGTCGTGACGTGGCGAGCTACCTCGACGAGCAGAGCCTGCTGAGCGGTGCCGATAACAGCTACGCCTGGGTGGTTTACCCTGACGGGCACACACAGAAAGCCCCCGTCGCTTACTGGAATAAACGGCATATCGAACCTATGCCGGGCAGCATTATTTTTGTCGGTTTTGCCGACCATTTCTGGACGAAGGCGTATGACGGGCTTAACGCCGATATCCTTCACTCCCTGATTCAGCGGATACCGGAATAATGAAAAAAACCTATCTCTACAGCATGCTGGCGCTCTGCGTGAGTGCCGCCTGCCATGCAGAAACGTATCCGGCACCGATTGGCCCGTCTCAGTCAGACTTCGGCGGCGTCGGTTTACTGCAAACGCCCACCGCGCGTATGGCGCGCGAAGGGGAAATTAGCCTTAACTACCGTGATAACGACCAGTATCGCTACTACTCCGCCTCGGTACAGATGTTCCCGTGGCTTGAAACCACGCTGCGCTATACCGACGTGCGTACGAAACAGTACAGCAGCGTAGAGGCGTTCTCCGGCGATCAGACCTACAAAGATAAAGCCTTCGATGTCAAGCTGCGCCTGTGGGAAGAGAGCTACTGGATGCCGCAGGTGTCCGTGGGCGCCAAAGATATCGGTGGTACCGGTCTGTTTGATGCGGAATACATCGTGGCCAGCAAAGCCTGGGGACCGTTCGACTTCTCGCTCGGCCTGGGATGGGGCTATCTCGGCACCAGCGGTAACGTGAAAAACCCGTTTTGCTCCTACAGCGAAAAATACTGCTATCGCGATAACAGCTATAAGAAAGCGGGCTCCATTAACGGAGACCAGATGTTCCACGGTCCGGCGTCGCTGTTTGGCGGCGTAGAGTATCAAACGCCCTGGCAGCCATTACGCCTGAAGCTGGAGTATGAAGGGAATGACTACTCGCAGGACTTCGCCGGGAAGATTGAGCAGAAGAGCAAGTTTAACGTCGGCGCCATTTATCGCGTCACCGACTGGGCCGACGTTAACCTCAGCTACGAGCGCGGCAATACGGTGATGTTTGGCTTCACGCTGCGCACCAACTTTAACGACATGCGGCCGCACTACAATGATAACGCGCGCCCTGCATACCGGCCGGAGCCGCAGGATGCGATTCTGCAGCACTCCGTGGTGGCAAACCAGCTGACGCTGCTGAAATACAATGCCGGCCTGGCGGATCCGAAGATTCAGACCAAGGGCGACACGCTTTACGTCACCGGCGAGCAGGTGAAATACCGCGACTCACGGGAAGGGATCGAACGCGCCAACCGGATCGTGATGAACGATCTGCCGGAGGGGATCCGAACGATCCGCGTGACGGAAAACCGTCTCAACCTGCCGCAGGTCACAACCGAAACGGACGTTGCCAGCCTCAAGCGCCATCTGGAAGGCGAGCCGCTCGGGCATGAGACCGAGCTGGTGCAAAAACGCGTAGAGCCGATCGTGCCGGAAACCACCGAGCAGGGCTGGTATATCGACAAATCGCGCTTCGATTTCCATATCGATCCGGTGCTGAACCAGTCCGTGGGCGGGCCTGAAAACTTCTACATGTATCAGCTGGGCGTCATGGCGACGGCGGATCTGTGGCTCACCGACCACCTGCTGACCACCGGCAGCCTGTTCGGCAACATCGCGAACAACTACGACAAGTTTAACTACACCAACCCGCCGAACGACTCGAAGCTGCCGCGCGTGCGCACCCGCGTGCGTGAGTATGTGCAGAACGATGTCTATGTGAATAACCTGCAGGCCAACTACTTCCAGTACTTCGGCAACGGCTTCTACGGCCAGGTTTACGGGGGCTACCTGGAGACTATGTTCGGCGGCGCGGGAGCGGAAGTGCTTTATCGTCCTGTCGACAGCAACTGGGCGTTCGGGGTGGATGCCAACTACGTCAAGCAGCGTGACTGGCGCAGCGCGCAGGACATGATGAAGTTCACCGACTACAGCGTCAAAACGGGCCATCTGACCGCCTACTGGACGCCGTCGTTCGCACCTGACGTGCTGGTGAAAGCCAGCGTCGGTCAGTACCTGGCGGGCGATAAGGGCGGCACGCTCGATATCTCTAAACACTTCGACAGCGGCGTCGTGGTGGGCGGCTACGCCACCATCACCAACGTCTCGCCGGACGAATACGGGGAAGGGGACTTCACTAAAGGGGTCTACGTGTCGATTCCGCTGGATCTGTTCTCGTCAGGCCCAACCCGCAGCCGCGCGGCGATTGGCTGGACGCCGCTGACGCGTGACGGGGGTCAGCAGCTTGGACGTAAGTTCCAGCTGTATGATATGACGAGCGATAAGAATATTAACTTCCGCTGATGCTTCACGCCGGGCGGCACCGCGTTTGCCCGGCCTGCTATTTTGTAGGCCCGGTAAGCGCAGCGCCACCGGGCGAATCACAAGCGGCGTAGTAGCCTCGCCGGGTTCCCGGCATAGACACCTTTCTCGACGATCGATTTTGTTACCACGCTCCCTGCACCAATCACCGCACCGTCGCAGATGGATACCGTCAGAATGGTCGCTCCACTGCCTATCGAAACATCATTCCCCACGATAATATGGCCCCAGCTCTCACGGTCGGCGTTCGGTTTCCCCTCCCGAAACATATCGTTGGCAAACATCACGCCATGGCCAACAAAGCAACGCTGACCAATAGTGACATACTCGCAGATGAAGGTGTGCGACTGGATTTTGCAGTCGTCACCGATGCGCGTATTGCCCTGGATTTCAACAAACGGGCCGACGAATACGCCGTTGCCCAGAACACAGTCGTAAAGGTTAGCAGGTTCATATACGATCACATTGTCGCCACAGGTCACGTTGCGAACCCCGGTTTGTTTACGCTCCATCGGTTTTCTTCCTACATAAAACATAATTAAAAAATATAGATCCCCGTCACATTTTTGCGTTATACAGGAACCTCGCCCTGGAGAATGAGGTGCTGTATGACATCCCTGACTCGCCCGCGCGTTGAGTTTATCTCAACTATCCTCCAGACCGTGCTGAACCTCGGTCTGTTGAGCCTTGGCCTGATACTGGTCGTCTTTTTGGGTAAAGAGACGGTGCATCTTGCGGATGTACTGTTCGCCCCTGAACAAACCAGCAAATATGCGCTGGTGGAAGGCCTGGTGGTCTACTTTCTCTACTTTGAATTTATCGCCCTGATTGTGAAGTACTTTCAATCCGGATTTCATTTCCCACTGCGTTATTTTGTCTACATTGGGATCACTGCGATAGTGCGGCTGATCATCGTCGATCATAAATCCCCGCTCGACGTGCTGATCTACTCGGCGGCGATCCTGCTGCTGGTGATCACCCTCTGGCTGTGCAACTCGAAGCGGCTGAAACGCGAATAAAAAAATGGCGCTCCGAAGAGCGCCTAACAACAGTCACAAGTTTACTCTTCATATTTTACGCTGCTGATGCGTTGGCTGCGTTCGCTCACCCCAGTCACTTACTTTAGTAAGCTCCTGGGGATTCACTCACTTGCCGCCTTCCAGCACCGCAAAATATTTTGAGTATTGGGTCAATACAATACGTCTAAAGTTGAGGGTTGCAGTGGCATAACAAAATGAAACTTAACCTTTCACACCGCCCGCCGTCAGGCCGTTGACCAGCCAACGCTGCGCCAACAGGAACACCACGGTAATCGGGATGGCGGAAAGTACGGCCGCCGCGGCAAAGTCGCCCCACAGGTAGTTTTGCGGGTTGAGGTATTGCTGCATACCTACGGCCAGGGTGTAGCTGTTCACATCACGTAGTAACAGTGAGGCAACCGGTACTTCGGTGATCGCAGCGATAAACGACAGGATAAACACTACCGCCAGAATCGGCACCGACAGCGGCAGCAGCACCAGGCGGAACGCCTGCCACGGGGTTGCGCCATCCAGCGCGGCCGCTTCTTCCAGCGAGCCGTCGATAGTTTCGAAATAGCCTTTAATGGTCCATACATGCAGTGCGATTCCGCCAAGATAGGCGAAGATCACGCCGCCGTGGGTGTTCAGGCCGATAAAGGGGACGTACTGGCCCAGACGGTCAAACAGGGCATACAACGCCACCAGCGACAGCACGGCCGGGAACATCTGGAAAATCAGCATCCCTTTCAGCAGCGTCGCTTTGCCCGGGAAACGCATACGGGCAAAGGCGTAGGCGCAGGTGGTGGACAGCGCCACGATACCAATGGCGGTAATGCCTGCGATTTTCACCGAGTTCCACAGCCACAGCAGCACCGGGAACGGCGGCGGCGTGACGCGGCCATCCGCGTGTTCCACGCTAAAGCCCAGCGCGAGCTTCCAGTGCTCCCAGGAGATTTCGTCCGGGATCAGGCTCCCCGTCGCGAAGTTACCCGAACGCAGGGAGATGGCGATAACCATCAGCAGCGGGAACATGATCGCCGCGATGAAAATCAGCAGGCCTAAGTGCGTCGCCAGGAGGCGCAACTTCTGAGATTTGGGTTGTACCATAGCCATGATTGATGCCCTCCTTAATCAAATTTCATACGTGTGGCTTTCAGGTTCACAATCGCCAGAGCGCCTACCAGCAGGAAGATCAGGGTGGCAATCGCTGCCGCCAGACCGAAGTCCTGGCCGCCGCCGCCTTCGAAGGCGATACGGTAGGTGTAGCTCACGAGCAGGTCGGTATAGCCTGCTGGCGTCGTGGTGCCAAGGCGGTCCGGGCCGCCGTTGGTCAACAGCTGAATCAGCACGAAGTTGTTAAAGTTAAAGGCGAAGCTGGCAATCATCAGCGGCGTCAGCGGCTTAATGAGCAGCGGCAGCGTAATTTTAAAGAAGTTCTGGAACGGGCCCGCGCCGTCCATCGCCGAGGCTTCGTACAGATCGTCCGGGATAGCCTTCAGCAGGCCCATGCACAGGATCATCATGTACGGATAACCGAGCCAGGTGTTCACGATGATAATCATCGAGCGAGCGGTGGTCGGGTCGCTGAACCAGGCTGGTTTGATGCCGAACAGGGCGCTCAGCATCATGTTGATTTCACCGAAGCTCTGGTTAAACAGCCCTTTGAAAATCAGAATCGAGATAAACGACGGTACGGCATACGGCAGGATCAGCAGCACGCGGTAAATCGCTTTGCCTTTCAGGGATTCCCACTGGACCAGGCAGGCCAGCACCATGCCCACGGCCACGGTCAGGATCACCGTCAACACCGAGAAGACCACCGTCCAGACGAAGATGGCGAAGAACGGCTTCTGAATGCCTTCGTCGGTAAACACACGGGTAAAGTTGTCCCAGCCGATGGTGACGGTATAGCCAGGGCTGAGCTTGTCATCACCCCATTTGCCGTCGGCAGTAATGGACTGATAGAAACCAATGTCGTTATTCGGACGATATTTCACGCCGCTCTGGTTGTTGGTCAGCGTGCCGTCTTCCGCCAGGGTATACAGCGGCTGCGTGCCGGAGAACTGGCGCAGCGAGCTCATGGTCACCTTGCTTTCGTCTGGCAGCACGGCGGTGAGCTGGGTCAGCGCCTGACGGTTCTGGGTAATGACGCGCAGGTTGGCTCGTTCACCTTCCGGCAGGGCCTGTGCCTCTTTTAAGGCCAGCTTCTGCTCGCCGCCAAATTTGAACGCGTCGGAGACATAGTATTTGCTGCTTGCTTCGTCAGTAAGCGCTAACTTCCACTCGTTACCGTCAGGATACAGGCCGAAGTTAAAGGTCTTGCCTGCCTGATAGGAGCGATCCAGCAGGACCTGCTGCGCGCGTTCCTGCGCAAGCTGGTTGGTGCTGCTGTAGTTGGTAAACGCAATGGCGATGGTACAAATCAGCGGGAACAGAACAAACAGCCCCATCCCGGCCACGCCCGGGTAGACATAGCGCCAGGCATAGGCTTTACGATTAGCGAAAATATACAGGCCAGCAGAGCTTAAAATCAGCGTCATGATGGCAAACAGATATTCCCCTTGTACGTACATTAAAACAACAAGGTAACCCACCAGCAGACACAGCAGACCTATCGCTGACCACTTCAGCGCGTCGCTTTGCCACCAGCGTTTCTTTTTAATGACATCCATGGGGTTTTTCCTCTACAACGTTTGATCTTTTCTCCCTCTCCTGGGGGAGAGGGCCGGGGTGAGGGCGTGCGGATAGCGCCAACCCTCACCCTAACCCTCTCCCAAAGGGAGAGGGGACTACGTCATTACTTAGTAATACGACCCTGAGCATCTTTCAGCGCGGCATCGACAGTCTGACGACCGCTTGCAGCATTGATGACCGCGGTACGCGTGGCGTACCAGAACGCAGCCATCTGTGGGATGTTCGGCATGATTTCGCCTTTCTGGGCGTTATCCATGGTGGCCGCGATACGTGGGTCTTTCGCCAGCTGATCCTGGAAGGATTTCAGCGCGACGGCGCCCAGCGGTTTGTCCTTGTTCACTTCATCCAGACCCTGATCGGTCAGCAGGTAGTTTTCCAGGAACTCTTTCGCCAGCTCTTTGTTCGGGCTGGCGGCGTTGATGCCCGCGCTCAGCACGCCAACGAACGGTTTAGACGGCTTGCCTTTGAAGGTTGGCAGCAGCGCTACGCCGTAGTTGACTTTGCTCTTGTCGATGTTGGTCCAGGCCCACGGACCGTTGATGGTCATCGCGGTTTCGCCTTTGTTGAACGCCGCTTCCGCGATGGAGTAATCGGTATCCGCGTTCATATGTTTGTTCTTGATGAGGTCAACCAGGAAGGTCAGACCCGCTTTCGCGCCAGCGTTGTCCACGCCCACGTCTTTCACGTCATATTTGCCGTTTTCAAACTTGAACGCGTAACCGCCATCGGCAGCAATGAGCGGCCAGGTGAAGTACGGCTCTTGCAGGTTGAACATCAGGGCGGATTTACCTTTCGCCTTCAGCTCTTTATCCAGTTTCGGGATCTCTTCCCAGGTTTTCGGTGGGTTTGGTACCAGGTCTTTGTTGTAAATCAGAGACAGGGCTTCAACCGCGATAGGGTAAGCGATCAGCTTGCCGTTATAGCGAACGGCATCCCAGGTGAACGGGAACAGCTTGTCCTGGAAGGCTTTATCTGGCGTCACTTCTGCCAGCAGGCCAGACTGCGCGTAACCCCCGAAACGGTCATGCGCCCAGAAGATGATGTCCGGGCCGTCGCCGGTTGCTGCAACCTGCGGGAACTTCTCTTCCAGCTTGTCCGGGTGTTCTACGGTAACTTTGATGCCGGTATCTTTTTCGAATTTTTTGCCCACTTCGGCCAGGCCGTTATAGCCCTTGTCGCCGTTAATCCAGATAACCAGCTTGCCTTCTTCAATTTTGGCGAGCGCTGGGGCGGAAACCATCATTGCTGCAAGGGCGGACAATGCGAAAACGCGTGCGCCAGTCTTGATATTCATATCTGCCATCCTTTTTGGTGATGTGCTCGTGGATACATAAGGTGGTTCAACGTGACTCAGTCTCCTTATTTGACATCCTCTTTCCATCCTCCCAACCCCTACGCCCCACCCCCCGTTTGTGTGATCTCCGTTGCATAAATTTAAGTTATGAGTGCTGGCGCACATAAAAACCCACCGAATTTTGCAGGCGGCTTCACGAATTTTGCCTCAGCCCGCCCGCGGCGGTCGCAGAGCCTGCTCCCTCATCCTCCCGCCTCCTCCCCCATAAAAAAGGCGGGGGGTGGAGGATTCGGGAAAGTAATGGATACCCCATAGTGAACTTATCTTGAATGTTTCTGTCGGTGACAGGTTGTAACGAAGGGAGAAGGGCATGGCGAGCGTACAGCTGCGTAATGTAACGAAAGCCTGGGGTGACGTTGTGGTGTCGAAAGACATCAATCTGGACATCAACGAAGGCGAATTCGTGGTGTTTGTTGGCCCATCAGGCTGTGGTAAATCTACTCTGCTGCGTATGATTGCCGGTCTTGAAACGATTACCAGCGGCGACCTGCTGATTGGTGATACCCGAATGAACGACATCCCGCCTGCCGAACGTGGCGTCGGTATGGTGTTCCAGTCTTATGCACTCTATCCACACCTTTCCGTTGCCGAAAATATGTCCTTTGGCCTGAAGCTGGCCGGCGCGAAGAAAGAAGTCATTAACCAGCGCGTGACGCAGGTGGCGGAAGTGTTACAGCTGGCCCACCTGCTGGAGCGTAAACCAAAAGCGCTTTCCGGTGGTCAGCGTCAGCGTGTGGCGATTGGCCGTACGCTGGTGGCCGAACCGCGCGTGTTCCTGCTTGATGAACCTCTCTCTAACCTGGATGCCGCCCTGCGCGTCCAGATGCGTATTGAAATCTCCCGTCTGCACAAGCGTCTTGGCCGCACGATGATTTACGTCACTCACGATCAGGTGGAAGCGATGACCCTCGCCGACAAAATCGTGGTGCTGGATGCCGGCCGCGTGGCGCAGGTGGGTAAACCGCTGGAGCTGTATCACTACCCGGCAGACCGCTTTGTTGCGGGCTTTATTGGCTCGCCAAAGATGAACTTCCTGCCCGTCAAAGTGACCGCGACAGCCATTGAACAGGTACAGGTGGAGCTGCCAAACCGCCAGCAGGTCTGGCTGCCGGTCGACAGCGCCAACGTACAGGTCGGGGCAAACATGTCCCTCGGTATTCGTCCTGAGCACCTGCTGCCGAGCCACATCGCTGATGTGACCCTGGAAGGTGACGTTCAGGTCGTCGAACAGCTTGGTCACGAAACACAGATTCATATCCAGATCCCCGCCATCCGTCAGAACCTGGTCTACCGCCAGAACGACGTGGTGTTGGTAGAAGAGGGTGCCACATTCGCTATCGGCTTGCCGCCAGAGCGTTGCCATCTGTTCCGTGAGGATGGCACTGCATGTCGTCGGTTGCACAAAGAGCCAGGCGTTTAAGCAATCCCAAAAGAAGACACGAAACCGACAGGTGAAGTGTTCAAAGAAAAGCAATGATCTCAGGAGATAGAATGATGATTACTCTGCGCAAACAAGTCCCTCTGGCAATCGCCGTTGCGGCAGGCATCCTGTCTGCCCAGGCAGGCGCCGTGGACTTTAAAGGTTATGCTCGTTCCGGCATTGGCTGGACCGGGAGTGGCGGTGAACAACAATGTTTCCAGGCAACGGGTGCTCAAAGTAAATACCGTCTCGGTAACGAATGTGAAACCTATGCGGAATTGAAACTGGGTCAGGAAGTGTGGAAAGAAGGCGACAAGAGCTTCTATTTCGACACTAACGTAGCGTATTCCGTTTCTCAGCAGAACGACTGGGAATCCACCAGCCCGGCCTTCCGTGAAGCTAACGTGCAGGGTAAAAACCTGATTGAATGGCTGCCAGGCTCCACCATCTGGGCCGGTAAGCGTTTCTATCAGCGTCATGACGTTCACATGATCGACTTCTACTACTGGGACATCTCAGGTCCTGGTGCCGGTATTGAAAACATCGATCTGGGCTTTGGTAAACTCTCTCTGGCAGCCACCCGCTCTTCTGAATCAGGCGGTTCTGCAACCTTCGCCGATCGTGATGCGAACGGCGACCGTATTTATGACAACGTTGTACCAAATGACGTCTTCGACGTGCGTTTAGCGGGGCTGGAAACTAACCCGGGCGGTACGCTGGAACTGGGCGTTGACTATGGTCACACCAACATTCCTGACGACTACTACCTGCAGCCAGGCGCTTCTAAAGATGGCTGGTTGTTCACTGCTGAACATACCCAGAGCATGATGAAGGGCTTCAACAAGTTCGTACTGCAGTACGGTACAGACTCCATGACCTCTAACGGTAAAGGTATTCCACAGGGCGGCAGCGTTGATAACGACGGCTCCATGTGGCGTGTGCTGGACCACGGTGCAATTACCTTGGCAGACCGTTGGGACCTGATGTACGTCGGTATGTACCAGAACATCGATCGTGACAACAACAACGGTACCGAGTGGTGGACTGTGGGTGTTCGTCCGATGTTCAAATGGACGCCAATCATGAGCACCCTGCTTGAAGTGGGCTACGACAACGTCAAATCTCAGAGAACTGACGAGAAAAACAGCCAGTACAAAATCACCCTGGCACAGCAATGGCAGGCAGGCGACAGCATCTGGTCTCGTCCGGCTATCCGTGTCTTCGCAACCTACGCGAAGTGGGATGAGAAATGGGGTTACGCAAACAACAGCGACACGGGTTACACCTCTGGTGTGGCTTACAGTGACACCTCTGCGAAAACCTTCAGCCGTGGCGACAACGATGAATGGACCTTCGGCGCCCAGATGGAAATCTGGTGGTAATTCGTTAGACCTGACGTAATGACCTGAAAAGAGGGGCGTAAGCCCCTCTCTCCTTAGGGTGCTGCGCGCTATTGCCTGGCCACCGCAGTGCTCACGCTATCAGAGGTAATAACAATGAAAATGAAGAAAAGTCTCGTCGCGCTGTGCCTCTCTGCGGGGCTGTTAGCCTGTGTTCCGGCCATCTCCCTGGCAGACGTGAATTTCGTGCCACAAAATATCAGCGCTGCGCCGGCTATCCCGGCGGCGGCCCTCCAGCAGCTGACGTGGACGCCAGTTGATCAATCCAAAACCCAGTCGACACAGCTTTCTACGGGCGGCCAGCAGCTGAACGTACCGGGTATCACCGGGCCGGTTGCCGCCTACAGCGTGCCGGCTAACATTGGTGAGCTAACCCTGACGCTGACCAGCGAAGTGAACAAGCAAACCAGCGTATTTGCACCGAACGTGCTGATTCTGGATCAGAATCTGACGCCGTCTGCCTTCTTCCCAAGCGAGTACTTTAGCTACCAGGAGCCTGGCGTCATGAGCGCCGACCGTCTGGAAGGAAAAATGCGCCTGACGCCAGCGTTGGGACAGCAGAAGATTTATGTTCTGGTTTTCACGACTGAAAAAGATCTACAGCAGACCACTAAGCTTATCGATCCGGCAAAAGCCTACGCCAAAGGAACGGGTAACTCTGTTCCGGATATTCCGGATCCGTTAGCGCGCCACGTCACCGACGGCCTGCTCAAACTGAAAGTCTCAACTAACAATGCGTCCAGCGTGCTGGTCGGCCCGCTGTTTGGCTCCTCCGGCACCGGCCCCGTCACCGTAGGTAACACTGCTGCACCTGTTTATACCGCGCCAGCTGCCACGGCAGCCGCACCGGTAGCGACCGCAGCACCTGCCCCGGCGAAGAAAGCCGAGCCGGTACTGAACGACACCGAAGAGTACTTCAACAACGCCATTAAGCAGGCGGTGAAGCGCGGCGATGTCGATAAAGCGCTGAAGCTGCTTGATGAAGCCGAACGTTTAGGTTCAACCACTGCCCGTTCCACCTTTATCAGCAGTGTAAAAGGCAAGGGGTAACCGTTTCCCCACAGTGCTGATTTGTTAGTAGTTTGGTGCGCCTGAGTGGGCGCACTTTTTTTCGTATCGGCCAGGCTGTTGCGCCCATGTTGCGATCGTGATCGTTAAATAACGTTTGGCCCCCCTCAATCCGTGTTTCTGCGATACAATGCCATTACTTTATGTATCGGAGAGTCTGGCATGTCACACCCTGCGCTAACGCAACTGCGTGCGCTGCGCTATTTCGACCAAATACCTGCGCTTGAACCGCAGCAGCTGGACTGGCTGTTGCTGGAAGATTCCATGACGAAACGTTTTGAGCAACAGGGTAAAACGGTCACGGTGACCCTGATTCAGGAAGGGTTTGTCTCTGGCGATGAGATCGCCAGCGAGCTGCCGCTGCTGCCGCACGAACCACGCTACTGGCTGCGCGAAATTTTACTCTGTGCTGATGGTGAGCCTTGGCTTGCCGGGCGGACGGTGGTCCCCGAGTCCACCCTTTCCGGACCAGAGCTGGCGCTGCAACGTCTGGGGAAAACGCCGCTGGGGCGCTACCTTTTCACCTCGTCTGAGCTTACCCGGGATTTTATTGAGATTGGTCGTGATGCCGAACTCTGGGGGCGTCGTTCCCGCCTTCGCCTGAGCGGTAAACCGTTAATTCTGACGGAGCTTTTTTTACCGGCATCACCGTTGTACTAAGAGGAAGAAAAAATGGAGTGGAGCCTGACGCAGAATAAGCTGTTGGCGTATCACCGCTTAATGCGTACCGATAAACCCATTGGCGCGTTACTGTTGCTGTGGCCGACCCTGTGGGCGCTGTGGCTCGCCACGCCGGGCGTGCCGCCGCTGTGGATCCTGGCCGTGTTCGTTGCCGGCGTCTGGCTGATGCGCGCGGCGGGCTGCGTGGTGAATGACTATGCCGATCGTAAATTCGACGGTCATGTTAAGCGTACTGCCGGTCGTCCGTTACCCAGCGGGCAGGTCACCGGGAAAGAAGCCCGTGTGCTGTTCATTGTTCTGGTGCTGCTCTCTTTCCTGCTGGTGTTAACCCTCAACACCATGACCATTCTGCTTTCCGTTGCGGCGCTGGCGTTAGCCTGGGTTTATCCGTTTATGAAGCGCTATACCCACCTGCCTCAGGTGGTGCTGGGCGCAGCGTTTGGCTGGTCGATTCCGATGGCGTTTGCGGCGGTTAGTGAGTCCTTACCGCTCAGCTGCTGGCTGATGTTCCTGGCGAACATTCTCTGGGCTGTGGCGTATGACACGCAATACGCGATGGTAGATCGCGACGATGACCTGAAGATTGGCATCAAATCCACCGCCATCCTCTTTGGTCGTCAGGACAAGCTGATTATCGGTATCCTGCAGGTTGCGGTACTGGCGCTGATGGTTGCGATCGGTCGCCTGAACGGGCTGAACTGGGAGTTTTACTGGTCCGTGCTGGTGGCGGGACTGCTGTTTGCTTATCAGCAGAAGTTGATCGCCAGGCGTGAACGTGACGCCTGTTTTAAAGCGTTTATGAACAATAACTACGTTGGTCTGGTGCTGTTTTTAGGCCTGGCGATGAGCTATTTCTTATAAAAAAGTCGGGTGGCGGCTTCGCCTTACCCGACCTACGAGTTAGCAGGACATGGAAGCCCGGTAAGCGTTAGCGCCACCGGGCTTTTTTTATCGGTGACGCAGCAGCCGGAGCGCGTTCGCCGTCACCAGTACCGTTGCCCCGGTATCCGCCAGCACCGCCAGCCACAATCCGGTCATGCCGAGCAGGGTCGTCACGAGGAAAATTCCTTTCAGCCCGAGCGCAATGCCGATGTTCTGACGGATGTTGGCCCGCGTCGCGCGCGCCAGGCTAATCATCTGCGCCAGCCCGGTCAGGCGGTTGTGCGTCAATGCCGCGTCGGCCGTTTCCAGCGCCACGTCGGTGCCGCTGCCCATCGCTATACCGATGGTGGACGCTTTCATCGCCGGGGCATCGTTAATCCCGTCACCGACCATTGCCAGCGGCGCGCGAGCGTTCAGCTCCGTCACGGCGCTGACCTTATCCGCAGGCAACAGTCCGGCTTTAAACTCCAGCCCCAGCTCACCGGCAATCGCTGCCGCCGCGCGAGGGTTATCACCGGTGAGTATAACGCCCTGCACGCTCAGCTTGTGCAGCGCCGCCACGGCTTCTTTGGCGTCATCGCGCAGGGTATCGCGCAGCGCCAGCATCCCTTTCGCGACGCCGTCCTGCATAACGGTCACGACGGTTTGTCCGGTCTGTTCTAACGCCTCAACCTCTGGATTAGAAGACTTGCCCGCCGCGACAATCAGCACCTTTTTACCGTCAACAATGGCCTCAATCCCTGACCCGACCAGCGCCCGCTGGGCGGTTGCCGGAGGGATGTCCAGCCCGCGCGCCTGCGCTTCACGCACAATCGCCTGCGCCAGCGGGTGAGTGGACCCCTGTTCAACGGCGGCGGCCAGGGTCAGCAGCTCATCTTCACTGATTTCCTGCGGATATACGCCGGTTACCTGCGGCTTACCCACGGTTAACGTACCGGTTTTATCGAAGGCGATATGCTGAACCTGGCTCAGCTGCTCCAGCGCCGCGCCGCCCTTAATCAGCGCGCCGCGACGCGCCGCCGCCGCAAGACCTGAGGTAATCGCAGCCGGGGTGGAAATCACCAGCGCGCACGGGCAGCCAATCAACAGCAGCGTCAGCCCTTTATAAATCCAGCCCTCCCACGGCGCGCCAAGTAACAGCGGCGGGACGACGGTAACCAGCAGGGCAACCAGCATGATGGCAGGGGTATAAATTCGGCTGAAGCGATCGATAAAGCGTTCGACCGGCGCGCGGCGCTCTTCGGCCTCTTCAATCAGCTTCAGGATACGGTCGATGGCGCTGTCGCCCGGCTCGGAAAGCACGGTGAGCTGCACCAGACGGTCGACGCTGGTGGCGCCAGCAGGCACTTTTTCACCCGCGGCACGCTCTACCGGAATGGATTCCCCGGTCAGGGCGCTTTCATCAAAGCTCGCGGTGGCGCCAAGCAGCGCGCCGTCTGCGGGCAGACGCCCCCCTGCGGCCACCTCAATCACGTCGCCCGGGCGCAGCGTATTGATGGCGACCGTTTCACGCGTGCCGTTTATCACGCGAGTGGCGGTTTCCGGCTTCAGCGCCATCAGCGCGCTGACCCCTTTACGCGCCCGGCTCGCCGCCCAGCCCTCAAGACGTTCGCCGATTAAGAACAGCAGCAGCACCATCGCCGCTTCTGCCGTCGCGCCAATAAACAGCGCGCCGATGGCCGCCACGCTCATCAGCGTTTCGATGGCAAACCAGCTGCCGCTTTTCATCAGGCGCAGCGCCTGACGGGCAATCGGGAACAGGCCGACCAGCGTGGTGGCGATAAACGCCAGATTGCCGAACGGATGGTTAATCTGCTCCAGACCCCAGCTCAGGGCCATCATGATGGTGAGGGTAATGAGCGGCAGGTTTTCTTTCAGGGAGGAGGCTTTTTCAACGGGCGCCGTTTCGCTGCGCAGGGTATAGCCCGCCTTGCTGACGGCGGCTTCAACCTGTTTGCTGACGTCGTTATCGGCGCTGACCAGCAGCTTTTCGGTGGCGAACAGCACCTGAACGTGACTCACGCCCGGCACCTGCTTGACGGCGTTTTCCACCTTGCGGGCGCAGGCTGCGCAGTCCATTCCGTTGACGACCCAGCTGTAGCGGCTGCCGCTTTCAGGAAGGGGTTGAGCTTGCGTTTCGCACGCGCCTTCGCAGCAGCAGTCGTCTTTCGACGGAGCCGGGCTGAGCTTAAGTGCCGAGAATTGAGGAACTTTTTTAGGTATTTCTGGAGTCGACATGGCAGTCTCCGGCAATGATAATTTTCTCATTAACCGCAGCATACACTCTGGAGTCGACTCCAGAGTCAAGCGCTATTTAGATATACAGCGAACGCACAATCAGGAAATGCCCGGCAAAGTAACAGGCGGAGGCTATCGCGTTATCCGCCCGGAAGCGGCGGCGATAGTGGCTGCCCAGCCACACGATATTCCCGATCAGCAGAAGCGCGGCGCCGAAGAACGCGGACATCGCCGGAGCGGTCGGACGGAAGAACCACAGCTCGCCCGCCAGCCACACCATCACCAGCGTCATGGCGATAAACGTACAGACCGGCAAACGCATCTCTTCCAGACGTGACCAGATCACCGCAATCAGCAGCGCGCCAATCACCAGCAGCACCAGCGGCAGCGGCCAGAAGAAGGAGAGCGTCATCTGGCTGGCAAAGTAGATGGTATAGAGCAGATGCGACAAGAAGAACGCCCCAACGGCGTAGAGCAGGCGCTGGCGTGGCAGCAGGGTTAAGGCATCGCCAATCAGGGATGCACACAGTCCGGCGAGCACCAGATAGCTGACGGCGTTGAACATCGGCGCTTGCCAGGCCAGCAGCAGCAGGAGCAACAGCGTGACCGGTTTAAACAACCAGCGCTGCCAGGTGGGACCGCGGTAGGACGCATCGACATAAAGCCATGCGGAAAAACAGACAGCGATAAATGACCAAAGCATATTAACTCCCTGTATCTGTTAAGTCTGAATAATCAGTTTCTGATCCAGTGTAGTGACGCGGGCGGTCGTTTGGCAATGGCGGGGGAGGCAAGGTATCCTGAATTCCGCAAAATCTGATGGGATTGTCGAATGAGCAAGATGCCGCTTTTTTTCATTATCGTGGTGGCGATTATCGTCATTGCCGCCTCGTTCCGTTTCGTGCAGCAGCGCCGCGAGAAGGCGGATAACGATGCCGCGCCGCTGATGCAAAAGCGCGTGCTGGTGACCAACAAACGCGAAAAACCGCTCAACGACCGCCGCTCGCGCCAGCAGCAGGTGACGCCTGCGGGCACAGCAATGCGCTATGAAGCGAGCTTTAGGCCGGAAGCGGGCGGCCTGGAGATAACCTTCCGCCTGGAGGCGCAGCAGTACCATCAGCTGACGGTGGGGGAGAAAGGGACGTTGAGCTACAAAGGGTCGCGGTTTGAAGGGTTTGAACCGGAGCGGTAATTTTCCCCTCACCCCGGCCCTCTCCCCTTGGGAGAGGGTGTAATCGTTCCCTCTCCCTGTGGGAGAGGGTTAGGGTGA
>NZ_JUMS01000114.1:0-1295 GCF_001059415.1 Enterobacter sp. 940_PEND | reverse complement strand
CGCACCACCGGCTCGGTATTGGACGAGCGCAGGTTGAAGCGCCACTGCGGGAACGCCATGCTGATGCCGTCCGTACGGTCAATTTCCAGCGCGTGGATCGCAAAGTGCTGCTCCACGCGGGCAATGGCCTCGGCAGGCTGCGCCAGCTTGCTGTTGATCTCCCCGCTCGCCGGGAACGCCGCCATGCGGTCGCGCACCAGCTCGCCCAGCGTCTGCCCCTTCAGGCACAGCAGCTCGGTGACCAGCAGCCACGGGATCATCCCGCTGTCGCAGTAGGCAAAATCACGGAAGTAGTGGTGGGCGCTCATCTCGCCGCCGTAGATGGCGTCTTCTTCGCGCATGCGCTCTTTGATGAAGGCGTGGCCGGTTTTGGACATCACCGGCGTGCCGCCCGCCGCGGAGACCACGTCGACGGTGTTCCAGGAAAGGCGCGGGTCATGAATGATTTTCGCGCCCGGGTTTTTCTCGAGGAACGCTTCTGCCAGCAGGCCGACAATGTAGTAGCCCTCGATGAACTGCCCTTTCTCGTCGAACAGGAAGCAGCGGTCGAAGTCACCGTCAAAGGCGATGCCCATGTCCGCGCCGTGCTCAATCACCGCGTTGCGGGTGTCGTCGCGGCACTCCGGCAGCAGCGGGTTAGGAATACCGTTCGGGAAGTTGCCGTCCGGGGTGTTGTGCACCTTGACGAAGGTTACCGGCACGTTCAGCGCCTTAAAGCGGGCTTCCAGCGCGTCCACCACCGGGCCGGCCGCGCCGTTACCGGAGTTGATGACCAGCCTCAGCGGCTTCAGGTTCGCCACGTTGATGTAGCCCAGCAGGTGGTCGATGTACTCTTTCTGCAGGTTGATTTTTTTGTAGCTGCCGCGCTTCGCATCGTTCACTGGCGGGAAGTCGTTGGCTTCCGCCAGACGTTGCACGTCGCGCAGGCCGGTGTCGCCGCTGATAGGGCGCGCGCCCTTGCGCACCAGCTTCATCCCGTTGTAGTCCATCGGGTTATGGCTGGCGGTCACTTCGATACCGCCGTCCACGCCCAGGTGGAAGGTGGCAAAGTAAATCTCCTCGGTCCCGGAAAGGCCGATATCCAGCACGTCCACGCCCGCGTCCTGCAGCCCTTTCGCCAGGGCCAGCTTCAGGGATTCACTGGTCAGACGCACGTCGCCGCCCAGCACGATGGTCTGCGGTTTTAAATATTCGCCGTACGCGCGGCCAATGCGCCACGCGATGTCTTCATTCAGCTCTTCGCCCAGCTTGCCGCGAATATCGTAGGCTTTAAAACAGGTTAATTTTTCCATGAT
>NZ_JUMS01000113.1:0-52286 GCF_001059415.1 Enterobacter sp. 940_PEND | reverse complement strand
CGACCCCGACCTTGGCAAGGTCGTGCTCTACCAACTGAGCTATTCCCGCAGAACATCAAGTAAACATCTAACCACTTGATTTCATTATCGTCCGGCTGACTGTGCCGCCGTTCGATGCGTTGCATTCTACTGATATGACGTTATGAGTCAACGTTATTTTTTGCATCCCCGGATCGTTTGCTGAAAATTACGGCGAAACGATCACTGATCAAGCAAATCCCCGCGCGCAGCGTTCAAATATTGCAGCATGGACCACAGCGTCAGCACTGCCGCCACCCACAGCAGACCAATTCCCGCCCATTCAACCCAGGCGTTCGGACGCCAGAGCATCCAGACCAGCGCCGCCATCTGCGCCGTCGTTTTGACTTTACCAATCCACGAGACCGCCACGCTGCTGCGTTTACCCAGTTCCGCCATCCACTCGCGCAGCGCAGAGATAATGATCTCACGGCCGATCATGGTTGCCGCCGGCAGCGTTACCCACCAGGTGTGATAGTGCTCGGCTACCAGCACCATGGCGATAGCGACCATCACTTTGTCTGCCACCGGATCGAGGAAGGCACCGAAACGGGTGCTTTGATTCCAGCGACGGGCCAGATAGCCATCAAACCAGTCGGTGACTGCCGCGATCAGAAAGAGCAATGCGCAGGCGAAAGGTGCCCAGACGACCGGCAGATAAAACGCCAGTACAAAGAACGGAATGAGTACAACACGAAAGAGAGTGAGCAACGTAGGGATATTAAATTGCATAATAACGGTAACTGTTTGTTGTCAGTAAAATTTAGCTCTATGTTGCTACAGAGCCCTCAATGTTTCAACGAGTAGTAGATCTTTTCTGCCAGCCCTTGCGAAATACCCGGCACTTTTGCAATTTCCTCGATGCTGGCGTTGAGTAATCCTTGCAAACCGCCCATATATTTCAGCAGCATCTGCCGACGTTTTGGCCCCACGCCTTCGATCGTTTCCAGGCTACTGGTGTTTTTTACCTTCGCCCTTTTTTTGCGGTGACCGCTGATGGCATGATCGTGTGATTCATCGCGAATGTGCTGGATGACGTGCAGCGCCGGGGAGTCCGGCGGCAGGCTGAAGCCCTCACCTTCCGGCTCGAAGAACAGTGTCTCCAGACCGGCCTTACGATCGGCCCCTTTTGCAACGCCAAGCAGCAGCGGATGGTTTTTATCCCAGCTGACATCAAGCGACTCAAATACCTCTTTTGCCTGGCCGAGCTGCCCTTTCCCGCCGTCAATCAGGATCACATCCGGGATTTTGCTCTCTTCTATGGCTTTACCATAGCGACGCCGCAGCACCTGATTCATCGCCGCATAGTCATCGCCCGGCGTGATCCCGGTGATGTTATAGCGACGATACTCGGCGCGCAGCGGGCCGTTAGCATCGAACACCACGCAGGAGGCCACCGTCTGTTCCCCCATCGTATGGCTGATGTCGAAACACTCCATCCGTTTCACTTCCGGCAGTTTCAGCAGCGTTGCCAGGGCCGTTAAACGCTGATTCACCGTCGACTGCAGCGATAGCTTAGTGGTGAGCGCCGTCGCCGCGTTGGTGCGTGCCAGCTTCAGATAACGCGCACGATCGCCGCGCGGTTTGGTTTGTACATTGACCCGACGCCCCGCCAGTTCAGAGAGCGACTCGCCCAGCAGGGTTTTATCGTCAAGATTAAAATCGAGCAGGATCTCAGAAGGCAGCGTGCGCATCTGGCTCCCCTGCAGATAGAACTGGCCGACAAAGGTTTCCACCACTTCACCCAGTTCGGTACCGCCAGGCACTTTCGGAAAATAGCTGCGGCTACCGAGCACTTTGCCCTGGCGAATAAACAGCACGTGCACGCAGGCCATTCCGGCGTCAAAGGCTACGCCGATGACGTCGAGATCGTCACCGGTATTCGAGACAAACTGTTTCTCAGTGACTCTGCGCACCGCCTGGATTTGGTCGCGGATCCGCGCGGCCTCTTCGAACTGGAGTGCGGCGCTGGCTTTTTCCATGCGCGCGATCAGCTGCGTTAAGACCTGATCGTCTTTTCCGGCTAAGAACAGGCGCACATAATCCACCTGCTGGGCATACTCTTCTTCACTTACCAGCCCTTCCACGCAGGGCCCCAGGCAGCGTCCAATCTGGTACTGCAGGCACGGGCGCGAGCGGTTACGGTAAACGCTGTTTTCACACTGGCGGATCGGGAAGATTTTTTGCAGCAGCGCCAGCGTTTCTCGCACGGCATAGCCGTTAGGGAACGGCCCGAAATATTCGCCCTTAGCGTGTTTTGCACCGCGGTGCATGGCGAGGCGCGGATGGGTGTCGCCGCTCAGAAAAATAAACGGGTAGGATTTATCATCACGCAGCAGGACGTTATAGCGCGGCTGGTAGAGCTTTATATAGTTGTGCTCAAGCAGCAGCGCTTCTGTCTCGGTGTGCGTGACGGTGACATCAATATTCTGAATGAGTGAGACCAGCGCTTCGGTCTTACGGGAGGCCAGGTTACTGCGAAAATAGCTGGAGAGGCGTTTTTTAAGATCTTTTGCCTTCCCCACGTAGATAACCGTACCGCCAGCGTCATACATGCGATAGACGCCAGGCTGGCTGGTTACAGTTTTCAGAAATGCTTTTGAATCGAACACATCACTCACTGACTTAACAACGTCTCCGCATTACACAAACCGTGCCGGATGGCCAGGTGCGTCAGTTCGACGTCACCATGAATGTTCAGTTTACTGAACATCCGGTAACGATAGCTGTTCACCGTTTTCGGGCTGAGATTCAGTTGTTCCGAGATCTCATTCACCTTCTGACCTTTGGTGATCATCAGCATAATCTGCAATTCACGCTCGGACAAACTGGCAAACGGTGATTCGGTTTTCTCGGGCTCGATCTGACTCAGCGCCATCTGCTGGGCAATGTCGGAAGCAATGTAGCGCTGTCCGGCAAACACGGAACGGATTGCATTGACGACTTCCTGCGGCGCAGCACCTTTACTCAGGTAGCCCGCTGCGCCCGCCTGCATCACTTTCGCGGGCAGTGGGTTTTCGGTATGCACGGTCAGCATGATGACTTTGGTATCAACAAAGGTACGCGCGATTTTGCGTGTTGCTTCAAGACCACCGATACCGGGCATATTCATATCCATCAATACCACATCGGCCGAGTTTGTGCGGCACCATTTTACCGCATCTTCGCCGCAGCACGCCTCACCGGCAACTTTAATACCTTTAATATCTTCAAGAATGCGTCGTATCCCTGCGCGCACCAGTTCGTGGTCATCAACAAGAAGGACGTTGATCAAAGGAAATGTCTCCAGAATAGGGATAACGCTACTGAGTGATAATTTGGTTTATATTAACGGTTTTCCTCACAAGATTAAAACGTTAAAAAACCGGCTATTCGATTTTGCTCTCGTTTTTGGAAATTAGGCTGTACAGTCCGTGGAAAGAGAGACCATGCATTCAGGGCTTTTGCAGCTTTTTTTAAGCATCTGTATTCAAAAAGTTACAAAAAACTTGCAGGCTTTTCCTGCAAAAAAACAGATCTCAAATTTTTGTAACAATAATTAACGGCAAGCGAACCGGGCATAAACAATTAATAGCCTTTGACGACGGTACAGTTTACCGGTACGTTCTGTTTACGCAATTAAACATCCACGTAAAAGTACAAAAAACAACCGCTGCATTTTTTGCTTCAGCTTGTGGTATACTCCGCCGCCTTGACTTTCGTCGTCGCGCTTTAGCGCCGTTAAATAATGAGGAAAATAAATGAGCACACCTGAATTTGCCACTGCGGAGAATAACCAGGAACTGGCACAGGAAGTAAACTGCCTGAAAGCACTGCTGACGCTGATGCTGCAGGCGATGGGCCAGGCGGATGCCGGTCGTGTGATCATTAAAATGGAAAAACAAATCGCTGAGATGGAAGACCAGGCTGAATCTGCGGTATTTGCTAACACCGTTAAGCAAATCAAACAAGCCTACCGCCAGTAACAAAAAACGGCTGGATGCAGTGCATTCAGCCGTTTGTTCGTCTGTCACGCAGAACGTAGTATCCTGTCAGATCAGTCCCGTTGCCGCCGCGTAGCAAGCAATCTGGGTTTTGTTGGGCGCGTTGAATTTCTTCTGCATATTTTTCTGATGGAAGTTAACGGTATTCTCAGAGATAGAGAGAATGATCGCTATTTCCGCTGACGTCTTCCCTTCCGCAGTCCATTTCAGAATTTCGCGCTCGCGTTTGCTGAATTTCATTTCGGGTGGCATAACCATCCCATCTTCAAAACGCATCAGAGAAGTTAAGGCCATTTGCACCAGCATTTGCAGCCGCAGTTCTATTTCCTCACGGGCAAAAGGCCCTTCCTGTACACTAGTACGAGAAACAGACAGGAAGCCAAGCGCATGATTAGGCAGCATCAGGCACTGCGTTATTCCCGCGCGTAAACCGTGGTCCTGGGCGCTATGCCATAATTCCTGAGCCTCGGCAAATAATGCGTCTGTCCAGGGCAAATGACCCTGGATGAAATTTTCCGCTTTTAAAACAGGATCGATAGCGAAATAGTTCGCGGATTGATATTGCGCCATCCACGGCTTTGGATAAGTGGTCTGCAAAGAGATTTTAGGGCGCGTAAAGGGCACGGGATGCCGCACGCAGAGCGCGTAATAATCGAATTCCAGCGCCTGAGTTTGCCGCTCTAGCTCCCGATATACCTCATCGGTATTCGTCAATTCCTGAAACCGGAGGGAGCAATCCCGTCGCCAGGTGAAAAAGTCTGAATCCTTCATACTTACTAAATGAAGCCTCTAAAAGATAATCATTATTATGGTGAATATAACCTAACACATAAAACTTTTTTCTAACTACAAAATATCGGCATGAGCACAATTAACTTTACTATTGATAAGGTTTATCCGGGCCGGATGGAATAAAAAAACAAACGACTGCCCCCGAAGGGAGAATAATTTGCTCCAGCCTAACTTTCTGGAGCAAATTAGTGCAAAAATTCTACTGCATAAGGAATTTTTCAAGGAACTGACGGGTTCGGGGCTGTTGAGGGTTAGCGAACAGGCTTTTCGCCGGTCCCTGCTCCACGATCCGCCCCTGATCCATGAAGATGGCTCTGTCAGCAACATCGCGTGCAAAGCTCATCTCATGTGTCACAATCACCATCGTCCGTTTCTCCTGCGCCAGCTGGCGAATGGTGTTCAGCACCTCACCCACCAGTTCCGGATCGAGCGCAGAGGTCGGTTCATCAAAAAGGATCACATCAGGGCGCATCGCCAGCGCGCGCGCTATCGCTACGCGCTGCTGCTGCCCTCCCGACAGACGGCGAGGATAGCTGGTCTCTTTCCCCGCCAGCCCGACTTTAGCGAGCAGTTCACGCGCGCGTACCGTCGCTTCCTCTTTCGATTCACCTTTTACAATCACCGGCCCTTCAATAATGTTCTCCAGAACCGTACGGTGAGGGAAGAGATTGAAGTTCTGGAATACAAAGCCGACATGCTGGCGCAGGCGGCGAATTAACCCTTTCTGCTGGCTGATGGATTTCCCGGTATCAATCGTGATATCCCCAACCCGAATGGTGCCGCCTTCCGGCTGTTCAAGCAGGTTAATACTGCGCAGCAGCGTCGTTTTTCCCGAACCGCTCGGTCCGATAATCGCCACCACTTCACCCTGCTCTACTTCAAGATCGATCCCGTGGAGCACCGTTTGACCGTGGAATTTTTTCACCAGGTTTTTGACGTCGATAGCACTCATTTTGGATCACGCTCCTGGCGGTTAAGCTGGTTTTCGAAGTAGTTTTGCAGGGCAGACAGCACCGTCGCCATCACCCAGTAAATCAGCGAGGCGGCCAGATACATGGTAAAGACTTCAAGCGTGCGCGAAGTAATGAGCTGCGCCTGACGGAACAGTTCCGGAACCTGAATCGTTGCCGCAAGGGACGTATCTTTCACCAGGCTAATGAAGCTATTGCTCAGCGGTGGAAGCGCCACGCGTGCCGCCTGCGGCAGAATGGCCCGACGCAGCGTCTGCCATGGCGTCATCCCGATACTGGCAGCTGCCTCCCACTGCCCTTTGTCAATGGAGGAGATCGCCGCTCGCAGGGTTTCTGACGTGTACGCCGCGGTATTGAGCGACAGACCAATCATCGCTGCGGGGATCGGATCCAGCTCGATACCAAACTGCGGCAAGCCGTAGTAGATCATAAAGAGCTGGGCGATAAGCGGCGTGCCGCGAAATACGGAAATATAAAAGCGCGCCAGCCAGCGCACCGGCAGGATGGATGACATGCGCATTAATGCCAGCACAAATCCCAGCACCAGCCCGAAGAACATCCCGCCGATACTGAGCTGTAACGTAAATACCGCACCTTTCAGCAGATACGGCAGAGAATCAATAACCAGTTGAATACTTTCTTGCATTATTATTTTTCGACCTGATTTTTAGACATGAGGATGGTAGGCAAACAGCGCAGGCGCCCCGCCGGTATGGACAAATAAAATCGGCCCTTCATCCTTAAAGCGTTTCTGCGCAATGCCGTCAATCAGTCCGGCCATCGCTTTGCCGGTATAGACCGGATCGAGCAGTATCCCCTCGAGGCGCGCCAGCAGCTTCACCGCCTCCATGCCCTCTTCGTTAGGCGTGCCGTAACCCGGCGCAAAATAGTCGTCCCAGAGCAGAATGTCGGCCCTGGCCTTCAGCTCCAGCTGCTCGGCTACCGCCTGCTGTAAGGTGACCACTTTCGGCTTCTGCTCGGCGACGCTGCGGGACACCGTCACGCCAATCAGCTCGACGTCCGGCAGCAGTTGTTCCAGCCCCACCGCCAGCCCGGCATGCGTGCCCGCGCTTCCGGACGCGACAACCACGGAGGAGAGGCTTACCGCACCTTCGCACTGCTGCGCAATTTCCAGCGCACTCTCCACATATCCCAGCGCGCCCAGCGCGTTCGAACCGCCGACGGGGACAACGTAGGGGCGGAACCCCTGCGCTTCCAGACGCGTCGCCAGCTCGTCGAGCTGGGCGGCCGGATCGGTCAACGCATCCACCATTTCGACCTGCACGTTAAACAGGTCCAGCAGCAGACGGTTGCCGTTGGTGAGATAGTTTTCTGCCCGCGTGCCAATCGGGTTTTCCAGCAATGCCACGCAGTGGAGCCCGAGCTTTGCCGCCACTGCCGCCGTCTGACGAACGTGGTTGGACTGGATAGCCCCGGCGGTAATGAGCGTATCCGCGCCTTCGCGCAGTGCATCAGCCGCCAGAAACTCCAGCTTGCGCAGCTTATTGCCCCCCATCGCCATCGGCGTCACGTCGTCACGCTTGATAAAAATATCGCGCCCTAAATAATCAGAAAATCGCGGCAGGTACTCCAGCGGCGTTGGCGCGCCGATGAACTCCAGGCGGGGAAAGCGCGTTAAATTCTGTAGTGACATGGGTTCTCCGGTAACTCTGACAAAATGTGATATTTTTCATTATGCACGCAGACGCGAAAGAAATAAAAAAGGCGCTTTTAAAAGCGCCTTTTTTTACGGCAGAAGCTTATTTCGTGACGTCTGCACCGAACCACTTCTCGGAGAGCGCTTTCAGGCTGCCGTCTTTTTGCATGTCAGCAATCGCGGAATCAATCGCTTTGACCAGGTCTTCGTTACCTTTACGAACGGCAACGCCTGATTCCTGACGAGAGAACGCATCACCCGCTACCGCCAGGGTATTGTTGGTTTTCTTCACCAGATCCAGCGCAGCCAGGCGGTCAACCAGAATGGCGTCGATACGGCCCACGCGCAGATCCTGGTATTTCGTCGGGTCATCATCATAGGTACGGATATCCACGCCCTGCACATTCTGGCGCAGCCACTCTTCGTAGTTGGTACCCAGACCGACACCGACTTTCTTCCCTTTCAGGTCCGCGGCAGTTTTAATTCCGCCTTCGTTGCCTTTCTTCACCAGCGCCTGAATACCGGACACGGTGTACGGCGTAGAGAAGTCATATTTCTTCTTACGCTCGTCAGAAATGGTCACCTGATTAATCACCACATCAATACGTTTGGAGTCCAGCGACGCCAGCATACCGTCCCATTTGGTCGGTTTCAGTGACGCTTTAACGCCGAGGTGCTTCGCCAGCTCTTCAGCAAACTCCACTTCAAAACCGGTCAGCTTACCGTCATCGCCCTGGAAGCTGAACGGAGGATAGGTTCCTTCCAGCCCGACCAGCAGCGTACCGCGCTCTTTTACTTTATTCAGCAGGTTTTCTGCGGCGAACGTTTTCACGCTCATACCCGCAACCAGCGCAACGGCCATAACACCCATAAGCGCCTGACGACCCAGAAGTGCAAATTTCATAAATACCCCGATATAGTGGAATTTTTACGTAGTGTAGAGAAATCGCCTGCAACGTCAAAGGCGACTGCGCTACATCTTATTCTTTTTTAATATATATCAGAAGTTGTTCCGGCGTGGGCTTTCTGCTTTATGGCACCCGGCATTTGTACCTTGTATTGAGCATACTTGCGCAGCGCAATTCGGTAGTTGTTGGTGCTGGTCGCAGGCAGCCACGGCTCCAGATTTTCATCCAGATAACCGGTTTTCAGCAGATCGCGAGAAATATTGTTTACGGACAGATGTTGCCCAAGGCGGCGCAGGCGAACGACATATTCGCGAACGGTGCCGTGGCTCATTTCCGTTTGTTCAAACAGGAACTGCTTGAAGCCGATAATATCGAAGAAGTCGCTTTGCTCTTTGCAGTGGAGATCCCCACAGAAACGGCAAAGCGCCACCCACTCTTTTTGCTCTTCGAGCCATGCTGCTTCGTCCATCAACGTGTCGAGACGCGAAATCGCAATCTTATTGACGATTTCGCCCCGGCGAACCAGCGTGATACGATCGAGTAACTTGTTACAGTGGGCGCAATGCGTCTGGCTGTGTTTAAAGTCTTTCAGGTAGCGGCTTAAAGGCCGTCTTTTAGATTGCTGCACCGTCATGATAACTCCTGGTTGTCAATACGTTGTGCGGCATTTTTAAGGTGAATCAATCACCTATAACTTACCCAGCTTGGTTCGTAAGCGTTTAATGGCCTGGCTGTGCAGCTGGCTCACCCGCGACTCTCCCACCTCCAGAACAGCGCCAATCTCTTTGAGGTTAAGCTCTTCCTGGTAATAAAGGGTCAATACCAGCTGCTCGCGTTCAGGCAGAGCTTCAATAGCCTCCATGACGCGCTGGCGTAAATTCCCTTCCATTAAATGGTGTAACGGGTTCTCCTGCTGGTGCTCGTCCGTCACCAGCTCGATGCTATCGCCATGCTCTTCTCGCCACTCGTCATAAGAGAAGAGTTGGCTATTATTGGTATCGAGCAACATCTGACGATACTCTTCAACAGCAATGCCAAGACGTTCCGCCACTTCGGTTTCCGTTGCGTTACGTCCCAGTTCCTGTTCCAGCTGCCCCATCGCATGCGCCACTTCGCGCGCGTTGCGGCGAACGCTGCGCGGCACCCAGTCTCGGCTGCGCAGCTCGTCCAGCATCGCACCACGAATACGCTGAACTGCGTAAGTCGTAAATGCCGTTCCTTGCAGAGCGTCGTATCGGTCAACTGCATTCAATAACCCGATACCGCCCGCCTGTAGCAGATCGTCGAGTTCCACGCTCGCCGGCAAGCGCACCTGGAGGCGCAATGCTTCGTGACGCACCAGCGGGACATAACGCTGCCACAGCGAGTGTTTATCCATTACACCTTCAGCGGTATAGAGTGAATTCACGATAAACAGCCCTGCGTTAGTTGAGTTATCGGCATGATTATCCGATTCTGCAGGGCGTTCAATTGGATGAAAAAGGGGGATAAAGTGAGGTTATTCTGAGGTTGCCCACAACAGGGGCAACTATTCTGGCTAAATTAACAGTTGTAACAATGAAAGATCGTCGCCCAGTTTGACGCTATCTATATGTTGATGAAAGAGCTTTCCCGCTTCCTGATTATGCTGGCTAAGGGAGTGGAAGCTGTAAATAACATCAATAATATTATCTTGTTCAATTTTCCCCGCCACGATCGCCTGACCGGCAAGTAACGTTTTAAGGAAATAGAACTCCGCAACGATTAAATAAAGATTATTCAACATGCTGCGGCCATTGTTCTGCGGGAAACCCTGCTCCCAGAGTTTGTATTTAAAAAAGTTCTTAAATAAATGGTCATTGGTCGCCAGGTAACTGCCCGCCACATCGCGCCAGACGGACTCGATGTTCTCCATGACCTTCTCTGCCGGGACGGTGTCACCCGAAGACTCAAATTGTTGATAAAGCTGGGTAAAATAACGGTTTAATACCGCACCGCCGCGGGCTGTCACTTTCTTCGTGAAGTAGCTCTGGATGAGCGAAATTAACGCGAATTTCAGGCTGTAGTTCTGATTAAATCCGCCTAATTCCGTTTTGATTTTACCGCTCACCAACTCGTTAACCAGCGAGAAATAGACCGTTTCGAGCGTGCCGATATTCTCTGCGATGTTATCGAGCTTTTCAGCCACCATGAGGAATTTCACTACGGCGTAAACCTGCTCTTCAACGCTGACGCCCTCAACGCTGAAAATATTCTGGCAGAAGAGATTGATGACCTTGGCCTTCAAATCAATCATCGGCGCATTATTGACGTCCTGCTGAACAATGACAGATTCCATCAACGACATAGACTCCCGATCGTTCAACAGAAGTCGGGTCACTTCCGGACACGAGAGGTTCAGCGATTTTTCGATTTCATTTTTATAGACCCGGCTTGTCCGTGGAAATGTCGAACAGGTTGGGCTTAAGGCCTGGACGCCCATGGCGCCATGAACAGAACAGAGTTTTTCCGTATCCATAAACGGGCAGTTTTTACTTTCCGTATGGAAAATCACTTCACCCCAGTGGTCATAGTTTTTTTTGGTGACTTTTATCGCCGTTTTCGCCGTCTGACGAATGGCGGCATTTTTACTGTTCAGGTAGCGGTTAACGGAGGATTTATCAAATGCGATGGTCCAGCCCTGACAACAATGTTCACGGCATTCCCCACCGACACATGAAAAATCTGCGACCAGCTTTGGTTGAGTGACACTGATTTGTTTCACAGGCGGATTCTCAAATAGCAGAGATAAAAAAACCCCGCCGAAGCGGGGTTTCACGCGTAATATTAACGCAGCAGAGACAGAACGGTCTGTGGAACCTGGTTTGCCTGAGACAGAACAGAAGTACCAGCCTGCTGCAGGATCTGCGCGCGGGACATGTTGGAAACTTCAGTTGCGTAGTCAGCGTCCTGGATACGGGACTGAGCAGCAGACAGGTTGTTAGAGGTGTTGTTCAGGTTGTTGATTGCAGAAGTGAAACGGTTCTGCACAGCACCCAGACCAGAACGTGCTTTATCAACAGTAGCGATAGCTTTGTCGATGGTGTTCAGGTCGGTAGCGGTCATTGCTTTCAGGTCGATAGCGTTCACGCCCAGAGTAGTAGAGTCAGCTTTAGCGCCGCTCAGATCCAGGTTGATGGTGTCGCCGTCGTTAACGCCAACCTGAATTTTAACCACACCAGCAGTACCTGCAGTGCCGTCCAGCAGTTTGATGCCGTTGAAGTCAGTTTTGCCCGCAACGCGGTCGATTTCAGCCAGACGAGCGGTAACTTCATCCTGCAGAGAAGCCAGGTCAGATGCGCTGTTGGTGCCGTTGCTTGCCTGAACAGCCAGTTCACGAACACGCTGCAAGTTGTTGTTGATTTCGTTCAGAGAACCTTCAGCAGTCTGCGCCATGGAGATACCGTCGTTGGCGTTACGCGCTGCCTGAGTCATCCCTTTGATCTGAGCGGTCATGCGGTTTGCAATCGCCTGGCCAGCAGCATCGTCTTTCGCGCTGTTAATACGCAGACCGGAAGACAGACGCTCGATAGCAGTGCCCAGAGAAGACTGAGATTTGTTCAGGTTGTTCTGAGTGGTCAGGGACAACAGGTTAGTATTGATAACTGCCATAATTTTGTTTCCTTCAAAAATTGGGTTTTAGGTCCGGTGCCTAACACTCACAGCGTCTCTCACCGTCAACAAGGTTATCGACGGGTCCCCAAAAGACTTTAGAATCAATTTTGAAAAAATTATAACATACTGATTATTAATGATTTTATTTTTAAAAAATCAATTAAGGTCTGCCGGAGGCTTATTATTTACGCTTTTTTAACGCTCAAAGAGATGACAAAAAAGGCACACACTTTTTCATGTTTTCAATGCGCTGATAATGACACTAAAGTGCAATCCTTTCATTTACCCCGCCAGGACGCGTCTATTCTTTGGATTATTTTTTTCTCACGATCGTAAACTTTTACTTTAAGAGGCCGATAAGAGTCCTGAACTACTTTCGTATTTAAGGAAAATATGCATGGCTACTATCAGTAACCTCGGGATAGGTTCTGCAGGACTCGGGGATTTATATAATCAGTTGGAAGCGGCAGAGAAAACCAAGCTGACGACGATTACTTCCCAGCAATCAACGTATAACGCACAGTTAAGCGCTTACGGCAAACTGCAGAGCGCCATGACATCGCTGCAGACTGCCACGGCTGCACTGGGTAAAGCAACCACCTGGAACTCAACGTCCGTTAGCAGCACCAACACGGCCTTTACCGCCACGACAACGGCTGACGCGTCCGTGGGTTCCTTTGTTGTCAACGTTAACCAGGTTGCAAAGGCGCAGGCACTCACTACCGGCTCTTATGCAAACAACACGGATCTGCTGGGCGATACGACAGGTACAACGCGTAAAATCACCATCACCCAGCCGGGCACGAAAACGCCTTTAGAGGTCACCCTGGCGGATGGCGATACGTCGCTGGCCGGCATCGCGAGCGCCATTAATAAAGCGAACGGCAACGTCACCGCCAGCGTCATTAAAGCGAAAGACGGTGATTACCGCCTGATGCTGTCATCCAAAACCACCGGTACGGATGGTGCGATGACGGTAAGCGTTACCGGCGACGCCAAGCTGCAAAGCGCCATTGGTTATGATTCAACCACCAAAACGGGCGCGCTGACGGTCAACACCGACGCGCAGAACGCGATTGTGGTGGTGAACAACATCTCCATCGAGCGCCAGTCGAATACCATTACCGATGCGCTGCCTGGGGTGACCTTCTCGGTGAAGGCCGAGAGCAAAGCCGATGAAACTCTTGAGGTTTCACGCGCAACGGATGCGAACCAGAAGGCGATCACCGACTGGGTCACGGCGTATAACTCGCTGCAGTCCACCATTAACAGCCTGACGAAGTATGTTCCGGTTGATGCAGGCGCCGGCAGCCAGTCTACCAGCAACGGTGCGCTGGTCGGTGATGCGAACGTGCGCGGGGTTCAGTCCCAGCTGCGCGGCCTGCTGACCGAAGTGCAGACCGGCTCCATTCAGATCATGGCCCAGCTGGGGATCACCCAGGACCCGGTGAAAGGCTCGGACGGTACCGTCGGTAACCTGAAAGTCGATACCGATAAGCTGAAAAAAGCGCTGACCGACAACCCGAACGCCGTACAGCAGTATTTTGTCGGTGACGGAAAGAAAACCGGTATGGCCACTCAGATGAACAACACGCTGATCACTATGCTCAGCACCAGTACCGGCAGCGCCGGGGTGATCCAGAACGCGAAAGACGGGATCAACAAAACGCTGAAAACGCTGGGCGAACGTTACGATGCCATGGATGCTCAAATTGAAGCCACCATGGCGCGTTACAAAACCCAGTTCACCAGTCTGGACGTATTAGTCACCAAAATGACCAGTACAGCCAACTACCTGACCCAACAGTTCTCACAAAAGTAGTCGTAGCCTTCAGGAGTGGATATGTATAAGACCTCTGGTGTTCAATCCTATCAGCAGATAGGAGTAGAAAGCGCAGTCATGAATGCCAGTCCACACCAGCTGATTGTCATGTTGTTCGACGGGGCGCATAGCGCCCTTGTTCGCGCGCGTTTGTTCATGGAAGCCGGACAAATTCGCGAGAAAGGCGAAGCCTTATCCAAAGCCATCAACATCATCGACAACGGTTTGAAAGCAGGACTGAACATGGAGGTTGAGAGCGAATTGTCCGGTAATCTTGCCTCCTTGTACGAATATATGGTTCGACGTTTGTTGCTGGCGAATGTCAGTAACGACGTAGACGCAATTGTTGAAGTCGAGGGTTTATTAAACAACATTGCGGATGCGTGGAAGCAAATCGGCCCCAATGCGTCCTCTATTTCAGGATAATTTTGATGAATAATCCCAGCGCAGCGCTTAGCCACTGGCAGGCGCTACATGCTCAGAGCATTGCTATGCTAAATCTCGCACATTCTGGTCAATGGGATGCGCTTATCGAGCAGGAAATGCATTACGTTCAACTGGTGGAAAAGATTTCTCAAACGCCCATCATGTCATGCCCTCCGGCTCAGGTTGAGCAAGCGCGTGCGCTGCTGGAAATGATCCTTGAAAATGAGAATGCGCTAAAGGCACTGCTGAAAGTCCGCATGGACGAACTGCGCAATCTGATTGATCAAACCGGTAAACAGCAA
Organism: Enterobacter sp. 940_PEND; assembly: GCF_001059415.1. Lineage (NCBI taxonomy): Bacteria > Pseudomonadati > Pseudomonadota > Gammaproteobacteria > Enterobacterales > Enterobacteriaceae > Enterobacter > Enterobacter sp. 940_PEND. Next base: position 37,774 of record NZ_JUMS01000113.1, on the reverse strand, counting down.
TCCATCACGTCTACCTATGGAAAGCTGTCAGGGAATATTCTTTATCCAGAAAGTTTTACCCGCGACACACAACTATGATTTCTTCATCCATACTCCAGAAGTCTGCCAATGGCTTCTGGAGCAAGGATGATGAAAAACCCCACCCTGTTACAATGTTTTCACTGGTACTACCCTGCTGGCGGTGAATTGTGGCGAGAGGTCACGGCGTTAGCTCCCAATCTTAACGAAATCGGCATCAACATGATCTGGCTGCCGCCCGCCTGTAAAGGGGCATCCGGCGGGTATTCTGTCGGCTATGACACCTATGACCTGTTCGATCTTGGCGAGTTTGACCAGAAAGGCAGTATCGCCACGAAATACGGCGACAAGACGCAGCTGCTGGAGGCCATTGATGCCCTCAAAAGTAACGACATTGCCGTACTGCTGGACGTGGTGGTCAACCACAAAATGGGCGCCGATGAAAAAGAGCCCGTGCGCGTTCAGCGCGTGAACGAACAGGACCGCACGCAAATCGATGACGAGGTCATTGAATGCGAAGCCTGGACTCGCTACACCTTCCCTGTCCGGGCCGGGCAGTACTCACAGTTTATCTGGGACTACAAATGCTTCAGCGGCGTCGACCATATTGAAAACCCCGATGAAGACGGCATCTTTAAAATCGTCAACGACTACACCGGCGAAGGCTGGAACGATCAGGTTGATGATGAGATGGGCAACTTCGATTACCTGATGGGCGAAAATATCGACTTTCGCAATCACGCCGTGACCGAGGAGATCAAATACTGGGCACGCTGGGTCATGGAACAGACGGACTGCGACGGTTTTCGTCTGGACGCCGTCAAGCATATTCCCGCCTGGTTTTACAAAGAGTGGATTGAGCACGTCCAGGAAGTCGCCGACCAGCCGCTGTTTATCGTGGCGGAATACTGGTCCCATGAGGTGGATAAACTTCAGGCCTATATTGACCAGGTCGAAGGCAAAACCATGCTGTTTGATGCCCCTCTGCAGATGAAATTCCACGAGGCGTCACGTCAGGGCCGGGATTACGACATGAGCCAAATCTTCACCGGCACCCTGGTAGAAGCCGATCCGTTTCATGCGGTCACCCTCGTCGCGAACCATGACACCCAGCCTTTGCAGGCGCTTGAAGCACCGGTCGAAGCCTGGTTTAAACCGCTGGCGTACGCGCTGATCCTGCTGCGGGAAAATGGCGTGCCGAGCGTCTTTTATCCGGATCTCTTCGGCGCCAGCTATGACGACGCGGGAGGAGACGGTGAAACGTACCATATTGATATGCCGGTGATTGAGCAGCTTCACGAGCTGATCCTCGCACGCCAGCGTTTTGCCCACGGCGTGCAGACGCTGTTTTTCGACCATCCAAACTGCATCGCCTTCAGCCGCAGCGGTACGGAAGACGATCCCGGCTGCGTGGTGGTGATGTCGAACGGGGATGATGGTGAAAAAGTGATTTGTCTTGGGGAAAACTACGGCAACAAAACGTGGCGGGATTTTCTCGGCAATCGCGAAGAAACCATCACCACGGCGGCGGATGGCGAAGGGACGTTTACCTGTAATGGGGGAAGCGTCAGCGTTTGGGTGATAGAGGATGCGTTGTAGTACTGGCAAAGTGCGGCCTGATGCCCTCACCCCGTCCCTCTCCCACGGGGAGAGGGCGCATACACCAAAAACGGCAACGAGGTTGCCGTTTTGCTTTTAACCGCAGGGTAAACGTCAGCGCCACCCGGCAACAAACGGCTACGGTAGTTTACTCTCGAGCGGATTCTTGCTCAGGTAATCGGCACACTCAACCGTTGGGCGGTCGACCTTCTGCAGCTCCAGCCCGTCATACTCAAGCGTCGAGCCATCGCGCTCCAGCGGATAGATATCCAGCTTACGCGTCACGTTGTAATAACTGTCTGAACGCAGCATGATTTTACCCGGCACGGCAATCACGCGCTGCCACTGACGGCAGTCCAGCGTATCGCCCTCTTCCGTCACCACCAGCGTGGCAATCGCCTTCGGGCTGACCATGTTGCTTTGCGGCCCTTTCGACTGCCAGTATCCCGCCAGATGCGCCGGGACAGGATGCTTGATCACGTCGTTATAGTTATCGACCTGAACGCACCCGGTCAGTGCCAACAGCGCGCCAGCAATTGCTATTTTTTTCATCATCTTTCCTGCATTCGAAGAAAAAAATATTGTGGCATTAAAGCGCTGCGGCTGCCAGCGAAGATCGACAGGCCTTAAACCTGCATCCCCATGACTTCCTGATACGCAGACACCAGCTTGTTACGCACCTGGATCCCCATCTGCAGGGAAACCGAGGCTTTTTGCAAATCGGTCATCACATCATTCAGCGCCACGCCCGGCTCACCGAGGGTGAACTTTTCGGCCTGAGTGCGCGCGGCGGTCTGGGTATCACTGATACGGTCAAGAGCGGCATGCAGTTGCCCCGCGAAGCTGATGCTCGGCTGCTGATCTGCCACATTCTGATTACGGGCCGTCATCGCCGTTGCCTGCAACTGACTGATTACCCCTTCAATGCCCTGTATAGCCATGACTCTCCCCTGGATGGTTTTTTACGCGGTCAAGACTAACAGCTTGTCAATAAGATAATGGCGGTAAATAGCATGAAAAAACCAGGTTATTTGACGCATAGAAAATCACGAATCATCAAATAATGGCAGGGCCATCAATATGGAACTTTTGTCGTGTTTGCCGACCCGGGAGTCAGTTTTGTTTCTCTACACGAATAACGTAAACCACCAGGATTTAAGAGGTGCGCAATGAGTGCAACAGCATCGACAGCGCCGCAGAATAAATCACTCGAGTGGATGAACCGCCTTCGCGCGAATCCTAAAATCCCGTTGATCGTGGCAGGCGCTGCCGCAATTGCGATCCTTGTAGCGATGGTCCTGTGGGCGAAAAGCCCTGATTACCGGACGCTCTACAGCAACCTTTCCGATCAGGATGGCGGCGCCATCGTCACCCAGCTTACCCAGATGAACATCCCTTATCGCTTTGCCGATAATGGCGGTGCGCTGGAGGTCCCGGCTGATAAGGTGCACGAACTGCGTCTGCGTCTGGCTCAGCAGGGGCTGCCGAAAGGCGGCGCGGTGGGCTTTGAGCTGCTGGATCAGGAAAAATTCGGTATCAGCCAGTTCAGCGAGCAGGTGAACTACCAGCGTGCGCTGGAAGGTGAACTGGCCCGCACCATTGAAACATTAGGCCCGGTGAAGAGTGCCCGCGTGCACCTGGCGATGCCTAAACCTTCTTTATTTGTCCGTGAACAGAAATCACCTTCAGCTTCCGTTACCGTGAACCTTGAGCCTGGCCGCGCGCTGGACGAAGGGCAAATCAGCGCGGTGACGCACCTCGTCTCCAGCGCCGTCGCCGGTCTGCCGCCGGGTAACGTGACGCTGGTCGACCAAAGCGGTCACCTGCTGACGCAGTCCAATACCGCCGGTCGCGATCTGAATGACGCGCAGCTGAAGTATGCCGCCGATGTCGAAAACCGTCTCCAGCGCCGTATTGAAGCCATCCTCGGCCCGGTGGTGGGTAACAGCAACGTGCACGCGCAGGTTACCGCGCAGATCGACTTCGCGAATAAAGAACAAACTGAAGAGCAGTACAGCCCGAACGGCGATCCGGCTCAGGCGGTGATGCGTTCACGCCAGATCAATTCGAACGAACAGGTCGGCGGTGCCTACCCGGGCGGCGTGCCGGGCGCGCTGTCTAACCAGCCTGCCCCGGCTAACGCGGCGCCGATCTCTACGCCGCCGGCCAATCAGCAGAACGGTCAGCAGACTAACCAGCAGACCACCTCAACGGCGAATAACAGCGGCCCACGAAACACCAGCCGTAATGAAACCACGAACTACGAAGTGGATAGAACGATTCGCCACACTAAACTGAACGTGGGCGATATTCAGCGTCTTTCCGTTGCGGTAGTGGTGAACTACAAAACGCTGGCGGACGGCAAACCGCTGCCGTTGACCGCCGAGCAGATGAAGCAGATTGAAAACCTGACCCGTGAAGCGATGGGTTACTCCGAGAAGCGCGGCGATACCCTCAACGTGGTGAACTCACCGTTCAACTCGGTTGATGAGACCGGCGGTGAACTGCCGTTCTGGCAACAGCAGGCGTTTATCGACCAGCTGATGTCCGCAGGACGCTGGCTGCTGGTGCTGATTGTCGCATGGCTGCTGTGGCGTAAGGGCGTTCGTCCGCAGCTCCAGCGCCGTGCTGAAGCCGAAAAAGCGGCTCGCGAGCAGATGAATGCGCGCCAGGAAACGGAAGAAGCGGTTGAAGTGCGCCTCAGCAAAGATGAACAGTTGCAGCAGCGTCGTGCTAACCAGCGCATGGGCGCTGAGGTGATGAGCCAGCGCATTCGCGAAATGTCAGATAACGATCCGCGCGTCGTGGCGCTGGTCATCCGCCAGTGGATGGGTAACGAACATGAGTAATACGCTTACGGGCACCGATAAAAGCGTCATCCTGCTGATGACCATTGGCGAAGATCGTGCGGCAGAGGTGTTTAAACACCTCTCCCAGCGAGAAGTGCAAATTCTCAGTGCGGCCATGGCCAACGTGCGTCAGATCTCCAACAAGCAGCTGACCGAAGTGCTGGCAGAGTTTGAACAGGAAGCCGAACAGTTTGCCGCGCTGAACATCAACGCCAACGACTACCTGCGCTCCGTGCTGGTCAAGGCGCTGGGCGAAGAGCGTGCCTCCAGCCTGCTGGAAGACATTCTGGAAACGCGCGATACCGCCAGCGGTATCGAAACGCTTAACTTTATGGAGCCGCAGAGTGCCGCCGACCTTATCCGCGACGAGCACCCGCAGATTATCGCCACCATCCTTGTCCACCTCAAACGTGGTCAGGCGGCCGATATTCTGGCGCTGTTCGAAGAACGCCTGCGTCACGATGTGATGCTGCGTATCGCGACCTTCGGCGGCGTCCAGCCGGCCGCGCTGGCGGAGCTGACCGAAGTGCTGAACAACCTGCTCGACGGTCAGAACCTCAAGCGCAGCAAAATGGGCGGCGTGAGAACGGCGGCGGAAATCATCAACCTGATGAAAACGCAGCAGGAAGAGGCCGTCATTACGGCGGTTCGCGAATTCGACGGCGAGCTGGCACAGAAAATCATCGACGAGATGTTCCTGTTCGAAAACCTTGTCGAAGTGGACGACCGCAGCATCCAGCGCCTGCTCCAGGAAGTGGATTCCGAGTCGCTGCTTATCGCCCTCAAAGGCGCCGAGCAGCCGCTGCGCGAGAAGTTCCTGCGCAACATGTCTCAGCGTGCGGCCGATATCCTGCGCGACGACCTTGCCAACCGCGGCCCGGTTCGTCTGTCTCAGGTGGAAAACGAACAGAAAGCCATTCTGCTTATTGTTCGTCGTCTGGCGGAAACCGGCGAGATGGTGATTGGCAGCGGAGACGACACCTATGTCTAATGAGCTGCCCTGGAAGCGCTGGACGCCGGACGATCTGGCGCCTCCCCTCTCCGAGTTCACGCCGGCCGTCATCGCAACCGAAGAGCTTGACCCGGACGTCGAGCAGCCCGAGCTGACCGAAGAGGAGCAGCAGGCCCAGATGCTGGCGCAGCTGCAAATGCAGGCGCACGAGCAGGGCTATAACGCCGGTCTGAACGAAGGCCGCCAGAAAGGCCACGAGCAGGGGTATCAGGAAGGTCTGGCGAAAGGGTTAGAGCACGGTATCGATCAGGCGCGCCAGCAGCAGGCGCCGATCCATGCCCGCATGCAGCAGCTGGTCAGCGAGTTTCAGCACACCCTGGACGCGCTGGACAGCGTGATTGCCTCGCGACTGATGCAGATGGCGCTGGAAGCCGCGCGTCAGGTCATCGGCCAGACGCCCGTGGTGGATAACACCGCGCTTATCAAACAAATTCAGGGTCTGCTTCAGCAGGAGCCGCTGTTCAGCGGGAAACCTCAGCTGCGCGTCCATCCGGACGACCTGCAGCGCGTTGAAGAAAGCCTGGGCGCGACGCTTAACCTGCACGGCTGGCGCCTGCGCGGCGACCCGTCGCTACATCATGGCGGCTGCAAAGTCTCTGCCGATGAAGGCGATCTGGATGCCAGCGTCGCCACCCGCTGGCAGGAACTGTGCCGCCTGGCGGCACCGGGAGTCGTCTGATGACCGCGCGCCTCACCCGCTGGCTCACCACGCTCGACAACTTTGAGACGAAGATGGCGCTACTGCCATCCGTTCGTCGTTATGGGCGACTGACGCGCGCCACCGGCCTGGTTCTCGAAGCCACCGGTCTGCAGCTTCCGCTGGGCGCGACCTGCGTCATTGAGCGTCAGGATGGTCTGGAAACGCGTGAAGTTGAAAGCGAGGTGGTCGGGTTTAACGGCCAGCGCCTGTTCCTGATGCCGCTTGAAGAGGTGGAAGGCATTCTGCCCGGCGCGCGCGTGTATGCCAAAAATATTTCTGGCGACGGGCTGCAAAGCGGGAAACAGCTGCCGCTTGGCCCTGCCCTGCTGGGCCGCGTGCTGGACGGCAGCGGGAAACCGCTCGACGGACTGCCCTCCCCGGACACCACCGAAACCGGCGCGCTGATCACCCAGCCGTTCAACCCCCTGCAGCGTACCCCTATCGAGCATGTGCTGGACACCGGCGTGCGCCCGATTAACGCCCTGCTGACCGTGGGACGTGGACAGCGTATGGGCCTGTTCGCCGGCTCAGGCGTAGGCAAATCCGTCCTGCTCGGCATGATGGCGCGCTATACCCAGGCCGACGTGATCGTCGTGGGGCTGATCGGCGAACGTGGTCGTGAAGTAAAAGACTTTATTGAAAACATTCTGGGTGCGGAAGGCCGCGCCCGCTCGGTGGTGATCGCCGCACCGGCAGACGTGTCGCCGCTGCTGCGCATGCAGGGTGCCGCGTATGCCACCCGTATCGCCGAAGATTTTCGAGACCGCGGCAAGCACGTGCTGCTGATCATGGATTCCCTGACCCGTTACGCGATGGCGCAGCGTGAAATCGCGCTGGCCATCGGTGAGCCACCGGCGACCAAAGGCTACCCGCCTTCGGTCTTCGCCAAGCTCCCTGCGCTGGTGGAACGCGCGGGGAACGGCATCAGCGGCGGCGGCTCCATCACCGCGTTCTATACGGTACTGACGGAAGGCGATGACCAGCAGGACCCGATTGCCGACTCCGCGCGCGCGATCCTTGACGGTCATATTGTGCTGTCGCGTCGTCTGGCCGAAGCCGGACACTATCCGGCCATCGATATTGAAGCCTCTATCAGCCGCGCAATGACGGCGCTGATAACCGAGAAGCACTACGCCCGCGTGCGTAACTTCAAACAACTGCTTTCCAGCTTCCAGCGCAACCGCGATCTGGTCAGCGTGGGGGCGTATGCCAAAGGCAGCGACCCGATGCTCGACAAGGCGATTAGCCTGTGGCCACAGCTGGAGGCATTTTTGCAACAAGGCATTTTTGAACGCGCCGACTGGGAAGATTCAATTCAGGCACTGGAGCTGATTTTCCCGCAGGTGTAACACAGGTGGAGGGCGAAGGTCATGGCGCAAAACAGCGCGTTATCAACGCTGAAAGATCTGGCTGAAAAAGAAGTTGATGATGCCGCATTGCAGCTAGGCGCAATGCGACGCGGGTGCCAGCAGGCTGAAGAACAGTTGAAGATGTTGATCGACTATCAGCATGAATATCGCACCAACCTCAATACCGATATGACACAGGGCATTGGCAGCCAGCGCTGGATTAACTATCAGCAGTTTATCCAGACGCTGGAGAAGGCGATAGATCAGCATCGCCAGCAGCTTAACCAGTGGACCCAGAAAGTCGATACCGCGCTCAATTTCTGGCGCGAGAAGAAGCAGCGGCTGCAGGCCTGGCAGACTTTACAGGACCGACAGATCGCGGCAACGACCCTGGCGGAAAACCGTCTGGATCAGAAGAAAATGGATGAGTTTGCCCAGCGCGCATCAATGAGGAAACCGGAATGATCACACTGCAACAACTGCTGATGAGCGACAGCGACCTGTCAGGCGGCACGCAAACGGGGAAAGGCGCCGACGGTGCACAGGACTTTCTCTCTCTGCTGGCGGGCGCCCTCTCGGACGCAACGGGCAAGGGCAAAGATGCGCCGCTAACCCTGGCCGATTTGAAAGCCGCCGGCAGTAAGCTGTCGAAAGTGGCTCAGGACGCCAAAGGGGATACCACCCTGCAGGCCAAAATTGCCGACCTGCTCTCGCGCCAGCCCGCGCTGAACGGCGATGAAACGTCGCCCGTCACGTCGCTTGATACGCTGGTTTCCGGGCTGGTGCCGCTGTCTAAGGGCGACGCGCTGAAGACGCTCAATGCGGCAAACGGCAAAGATGACGGTAAGAGCGACCTGAGCGAAGAAGAGCTGGCCGGATTAAGCGCGCTGATGGCGATGCTGCCGCACCAGCAGCAAACTACCGCCTCTCGCGTGGCAGGCAACGAGAGCGTATCCGCCACCTCAACGCTGAATTCCGCGACGCTTTCGCAAAACGGCGCGGGCCAACTGTCCCTGAACGCGCCTCCGGGTAGCCATGATAAAGCGCAGAGTTCTGCGCCTTATCAGAGCCAGGTGAAAAATAACGAGCCGGCCATGCAGGGCAACGCGCCTGTTACACCGGCCGTGGCCGCGGCGACAGAGAAGCAGGAGCTCGCCAGTTCGTCCTCTTCATCATCACCAACGGCCACTCTGGCACCGATTATGTCCAGCCATGCGACCAGTCAGGCGGCCGCCACCGTCGCCCCCGCGCCGGTGTTAAGCCAGCCTCTGGGTACCCACGAATGGCAGCAGTCCCTGAGCCAGCATATCACCCTGTTCACCAAACAGGGCCAGCAGACGGCAGAGCTGCGCCTGCACCCGGAAGATCTGGGTCAGGTGCAAATTTCGCTTAAGCTGGATGACAATCAGGCCCAGCTGCAGATGGTCTCTTCACACAGCCACGTTCGTGCGGCGCTGGAAGCCGCGCTGCCGGTACTGCGGACCTCGCTGGCGGAAAACGGCATTCAGCTTGCGCAGAGCAGCGTCAGCAGCGAGAGCTTTGCCGGGCAGCAGCAGTCCTCATCCCAGCAGCATCAGGCTTCGCGTTCCGGCAACAACGGCGGTTTTACTGAAGAGAGCGATGAGTTGCTGCCTGTCCCTGCCGCCCTGCAGTCCGCAGCGCGCGGTAACAGTGCCGTAGACATCTTCGCCTAAACGCCAGAGGTAGCGTGATTATCCCCGTCTTTTCCACGCTTTGACGACAGCAGGACACGGGATAATCACCTTATTAAGCTGTACCGAAACAGGAAGCTCGTATCAGATGACTGACTCCGCTATCACCAAAAAAAGTAAGCGTTCCATCTGGATCCCGCTGCTGGTGTTGATCACGCTCGCCGCCTGCGCTACCGCGGGCTATAGTTACTGGCGTATGCAGCAGGAACCGACCACCGCTGCAGCCAAAGCTGAAGCACCTCCTCCGCCGGCTCCAGTGTTCTTCCCGCTGGATACCTTCACCGTCAATCTGGGTGATGCGGATCGCGTGCTTTACGTTGGCATTACGCTGCGCCTGAAAGATGAAGCCACCCGTTCACGTCTGAACGATTACCTTCCTGAAGTGCGCAGCCGCCTTCTGCTGCTGTTCTCTCGTCAGGACGCTTCGGCGCTGGCTACCGATGTGGGTAAGCAAAAGCTGGTCGACGCCATTAAACAAACGCTGGCGACCCCGCTGGTAAACGGCCAACCTAAGCAGGAAGTCACTGACGTTCTGTATACAGCATTCATTCTGCGGTAACGACATGGGCGACAGTATTCTTTCTCAGGCAGAAATCGATGCGCTGCTCAACGGCGACAGCGATAACAATGATGATCCGCAACCGGGTATTGGCGGCGATAGCGATATTCGTCCCTATGACCCGAATACCCAGCGTCGCGTGGTACGTGAACGTCTGCAGGCGCTGGAGATCATTAACGAACGTTTTGCACGTCAGTTCCGTATGGGGCTGTTTAACCTGCTGCGTCGTAGCCCGGATATTACGGTCGGTGCGATCCGCATTCAGCCGTACCATGAGTTTGCCCGCAACCTGCCGGTGCCGACCAACCTTAACCTGATTCATCTGAAGCCGCTGCGCGGCACCGGCCTGGTGGTGTTTTCGCCAAGCCTGGTGTTCATCGCGGTGGATAACCTGTTCGGCGGCGACGGGCGTTTCCCGACCAAAGTAGAAGGTCGTGAATTCACCCACACCGAACAGCGCGTCATTAACCGCATGCTGAAGCTGGCGCTGGAATCATACAGCGACGCGTGGAAAGCGATTAACCCGCTGGAAGTGGAGTACGTCCGTTCTGAGATGCAGGTGAAATTTACCAATATCACCACCTCCCCGAACGATATCGTCGTTAACACGCCGTTCCACGTGGAGATCGGTAACCTGACCGGCGAGTTCAACATCTGCCTGCCGTTCAGCATGATCGAACCGCTGCGCGAGCTGCTGGTGAACCCGCCGCTGGAGAACTCCCGCAACGAAGACCAGAACTGGCGTGAAAACCTGGTCCGCCAGGTCCAGCATTCGCAGCTTGAGCTGGTGGCGAGCTTCGCCGATATCCCGCTGCGGTTATCTCAGATCCTGAAATTACAACCCGGCGATGTTTTGCCGATAGAAAAACCCGACCGCATTATTGCCCATGTGGATGGTGTCCCCGTGCTGACAAGCCAGTACGGCACGATTAACGGTCAGTATGCGTTACGCGTTGAGCACTTGATCAACCCGATTTTGAATTCGCTGAATGAGGAACAGCCCAAATGAGTGACATGAACAATCCGTCCGATGAGAACAGCGGAGCACTGGACGATCTGTGGGCTGACGCGTTAAACGAGCAAAAAGCACCCCCGGCCAAAAGTGCAGCGGATGCCGTATTCCAGCAGCTCGGCGGCGGTGACGTCAGCGGCACGCTGCAGGATATCGACCTGATTATGGATATCCCGGTTAAGCTGACCGTTGAGCTGGGACGCACCCGCATGACCATCAAAGAACTGCTGCGCCTGACGCAGGGTTCCGTGGTGGCCCTTGACGGTCTGGCCGGCGAGCCGCTGGATATTCTGATCAACGGTTATCTGATTGCCCAGGGTGAAGTGGTGGTGGTTGCCGATAAATACGGCGTACGCATCACCGATATCATCACCCCGTCTGAACGTATGCGTCGTCTGAGCCGTTAAGCATGAAAACCCAGGCAACAATATCACAGCCTTCTGCCGTTCCCGGCTCGCCTCTGCTCCAGGTGAGCGGGGCATTGTTCGGTATTATTGCCTTTATTCTTATCGCCGCATGGCTGGCGAAGCGCTTTGGCCTGGCGGGTAAAACCGCCGGTGCCCGCGGCCTGAAGGTCAGCGCCAGCACCACGCTGGGTCCACGCGAGCGCGTGGTCATCGTCGAGGTAGACGATGCGCGCCTGGTCCTGGGCGTCACGGCCTCAAACATCAGCGTATTACACAAGCTGCCGCCCGCCCCTGTTGTGGTGGACGAGCGCGCAGACGCCCCTGCGGATTTTCAGTCCGTCATGAAGAGTTTGCTTAAGCGTTCCGGGAGATCCTGATGCGCCGTTTGTTATCCCTGACGCTTGCGGGCGTTGGCCTGTTTGCTCCCGCGGTTTATGCACAGCTGCCCGGCCTGGTCTCCACCCCTCTCGCGGGCGGCGGACAAAGCTGGTCGCTTCCGGTGCAGACGCTGGTGTTCATCACCTCGCTGACGTTTATTCCGGCCATCCTGCTGATGATGACCAGCTTCACCCGCATCATCATCGTCTTTGGTCTGCTGCGAAACGCGCTGGGAACCCCTTCCGCCCCGCCAAACCAGGTTCTGCTGGGGCTGGCGCTGTTTTTGACCTTTTTCATTATGTCGCCGGTTATCGACAAGATTTATACCGACGCCTATCAGCCGTTCAGCGAAGACAAAATCTCCATGCAGGAGGCGCTGGATAAAGGCGCCCAGCCGCTGCGAGAGTTTATGCTGCGCCAGACGCGAGAAGCCGACCTGGCCCTCTTTGCCCGCCTGTCCAACACCGGCGAGCTGCAGGGACCGGAAGCGGTGCCAATGCGTATTCTTCTGCCTGCCTATGTCACCAGCGAGCTGAAAACCGCGTTCCAGATCGGCTTTACCATCTTTATTCCGTTCCTGATTATCGACCTGGTGATCGCCAGCGTCCTGATGGCGCTCGGGATGATGATGGTGCCGCCCGCGACCATTGCCCTGCCCTTTAAGATCATGCTCTTTGTACTGGTCGACGGCTGGCAGCTGCTGGTCAGTTCGCTGGCGCAGAGTTTCTACAGTTAAGGAACGGCAATGACACCCGAATCGGTCATGATGATGGGCACGGAAGCGATGAAAATCGCGATTGCCGTTGCCGCGCCCCTGCTGCTTGTTGCGCTGGTTACCGGTCTGATTATCAGTATCCTGCAGGCCGCCACGCAGATTAACGAAATGACGCTGTCGTTCATCCCGAAAATCATCGCCGTGTTCGTGGCGATTATCGTGGCCGGGCCGTGGATGCTGAACCTGTTGCTGGACTATATGCGCAACCTGTTTACCAATCTGCCGTACATCATCGGCTGACCTGACGATGCTGCACTTCACCAGCGACCAGTGGGTTCAGTGGCTCGGCGTCTATTTCTGGCCGATGCTGCGCATCATGGCGCTGATATCCACCGCCCCCATTCTCAGTGAGAAATCGATACCCAAGCGGGTCAAGGTGGGGCTGGGCATCATCATCTCCATTATCGTTGCGCCCTCTCTTCCCCCCGTGGATATTCCGATCTTCTCAGCGAATGCGGTGTGGGTGGCCCTGCAGCAGGTGATGATTGGCGTCGCCGTCGGCTTTACCATGCAGCTCGCCTTTGCCGCGGTGCGTACCGCTGGGGAACTGATCGGCCTGCAGATGGGGCTATCGTTCGCCACGTTTGTCGATCCCGGCAGTCATCTCAACATGCCCGTGCTGGCGCGCATTATCGATCTGCTCGCCATGCTGCTGTTCCTGTCGTTCAACGGCCATCTGTGGCTTATCTCCATGCTGGTAGATACGTTCCATACGCTACCGATTGGCGAAAATCCGGTGAACAGCAACGCTTTTCTCGCGTTTACTCGCGCTGCGGGGCTGATTTTCCTCAACGGGCTGATGCTGGCGCTGCCGATCATCACCCTGCTGCTGACCGTCAACCTGGCGTTAGGTTTACTCAACCGAATGGCGCCGCAGCTTTCAGTGTTTGTCATTGGTTTTCCGCTGACGCTGACGGTTGGGATTTTATTAATGTCATTACTGATGCCACTTATCGCTCCCTTCTGTGAACATTTATTCGGCGAGATATTCAACCTGTTAGCGGATATTGTCAGCGAGCTGCCACGCAAATAATAGCCCTCACTGTTGCTATTGTCTTTCTGAGGATATTCCTAAAATAAAACGCGTAAAACATCTTCCAGGATATATCTGACGCGGTTTAATTGTTTCTAACCATCTCACAATACTTAATATTTACTTTACTTTAAGAAGATTCCTGGCAAATTATACGTAACTTTACGGGATAGTGAGTCCGCCTGAAAGTCTTTGTCATGCTCACAGGTTTATTATTTTTTTCCATCCCGTATGGCTGTTTTGAGCTCTCAGGCAGATGGTGAATTATCGTTACGCATTGAGTGAGGGTATGCCATGTCAACGATCATTATGGATTTATGCAGCTACACCCGGCTAGGGTTAACCGGGTACCTGGCAAGCAGAGGGGTAAGAAAGAGAGACATCAACGATGCACACACCGTTGACGAACTCGCAGCCGCTTGTGAAGAACTAAAACCAGGCGTGGTGTTTATTAATGAGGACTGTTTCATTCACGATCCAGCCAACAGTCAGCACATTAAGCAAATCATTAATCAGCATCCAAAAACCCTGTTTATTGTTTTTATGGCGATCGCGAATATCCATTTCGATGAGTATTTGTTGGTCCGTAAAAATTTATTGATCAGTTCTAAATCGATTAAACCCGAGTCGCTGGATGACATTCTGGGTGATTATTTGAATAAAGAAGTTAAAAATGTAGGAGCGGTTAACTTACCCACCCTATCATTAAGCAGGACTGAATCAAGTATGCTGCGAATGTGGATGGCGGGACAAGGAACTATTCAGATCTCTGACCAGATGAATATTAAAGCGAAAACCGTTTCGTCACACAAAGGAAATATTAAAAGGAAAATTAAAACGCATAATAAGCAAGTGATCTACCACGTGGTACGCCTGACCGATAATGTGACGAACGGGATTTTCGTCAACATGCGTTAGTCGCTTAAGACCTGTGCACCCTACCTTTGATCTCTGGCCTGGCCAGAGATTTTTGCTTCTGGAGAGGTTGTCGGGCACGCGATGTGCTACCCGACGCCGTGCTACTCCGCCTTCTCGACAAAAATACCGTCCGGATGCCCCAGTTCGTTAAAAAACCAGATGCCGAGCGGGTAGTCTTCAAGCGATACCAGGTACATTATGCCTTCGCTAAACTCTTCAATTGCCAGCACCACACCCGGGCGGCGCGGCCCACCGTCCGTTTTAACGGTTACCCGATCGTTGACCTTCATACATTCCTCCTCTGGTTTTGAGCCAGTGTAGAACAAAACGCAAAAACGCACATCGCCGCCCGGTGTGAATGGCGTTTTTATGCACAGTCTATACTTACCGTTGGACACGGTTGAATGAGGAACCCCGTAATGAAGACCGATAAAGAGTACAGCGACACCATCAAGCGCGAAGTCGAGGTGGATGTCGATGCCCTGCTGGCCGCCATCAATGAGATCAGTGAGTCAGAAGTCCGCCGGTCGGACGACAATTCGGACCGCGTCATTGTCAACGGAAGGGATTATCACACCTATCGCGAGCTGGCGGAGGCCTTCGAGCTTGATATTCACGACTTTAGCGTGTCAGAAGCCAATCGGTAGGGCGAAAAAAATCCCGGTCATGGGGATGACCGGGATCAAAACTTGCTTATGCAAGAAGCACTTGAAAATTCGTTACACCAGGAAATCTGATGTACATGCCACACTATCCCCAACGTATTTGGCTGACAAGCATATATTCTTACGATGAATATAATATTTTTAACATAATGCTTTTAGTTATGAGCAATAACACACGCCGAATGCGGGTTTGCCAGGGGCATCCCTCTTATCTGCGGTTTTCGCCTCAATTATTTTTTAGGAATTTTCTTAGGTCGAAACGCATCTGTTACCAGGAGTCGCTATGCCTTCACTGCGGGATACATTGCTGATTTTCTCTGACCTGGAT
This sequence comes from Enterobacter sp. 940_PEND, assembly GCF_001059415.1. Taxonomy (NCBI): domain Bacteria; kingdom Pseudomonadati; phylum Pseudomonadota; class Gammaproteobacteria; order Enterobacterales; family Enterobacteriaceae; genus Enterobacter; species Enterobacter sp. 940_PEND. Next base: position 22,460 of record NZ_JUMS01000113.1, on the reverse strand, counting down.
GGTTCACTGCTGGATATTCACACCTATGAGTGGCAACCCGCCATGCCCTGGCTGGACAGGCTGCTGGATAATCAGGTTCCGGTCATTCTTTGCAGCAGCAAGACCGCGGCAGAGATGCTGGATCTCCAGCTGGATCTGGGGCTTGAAGGCTTGCCTTTTATTGCCGAGAACGGCGCGGTGATTCAGCCTGACGTACGCTGGGATAAGATTCAGCGCCAGATCAGGGGGATGACGCACCGGGATATTCGCCCGCGAATCGAGCAAATTCGCCTGCAGACGGGCTATAAATTCACTACCTTTGACGACGTGGATGAGCACGTTATCAGCGAGTGGACCGGACTGACGCGCTACCGTTCGGCGCTTGCCCGCAAGCATGAAGCGTCCGTCACGCTCATCTGGCGCGATACCGACGAGAAAATGGTTCAGTTTGAAGAAGAGCTGGCGAATGTCGGACTGAAATGCCTGCAGGGCGCGCGCTTCTGGCATGTGCTGGACGCCCGCTGCGGCAAAGACGTTGCGGTAAACTGGCTGATTGAGCAATACCGCGAGCTGGAAGAGATTGAACCCACCACGCTGGGGCTCGGCGACGGTCCCAATGATGCGCCGCTGCTCGACAGCGTTGACTTCGCGGTAGTGATTAAGGGCATTAACCGTGAGGGCATCACGCTACGGGACGATAACCCCGCCCGGGTTTATCACACCCGACAGCCCGGCCCGGAGGGCTGGCAGGAGGGGCTGGATCACTTTCTCTCTTAATCGCGCCAGACGACCCGGTTACGCCCGCTCTGTTTGGCCTGATACAGCCGGACGTCCGCCACGGACTGCAGCTGTTCAAACTCGTAGTTTCCCGCTTCATCCGCGCTGCTGACCCCCAGCGACGCGCTGACGCGCAGGGTCGTGCTCTTCTTCACCAGGATCTCCTTACTGTTGATGCGGCAGCGAATACGGTCCGCGACGCTTCTCGCCTCCTCCAGGCCGATCCCCGGCAGGACGACGCAAAACTCTTCCCCGCCTACGCGCCCTGCCACATCATTCTTGCGTAACGCGCTGGCAATCAGCCCTGCCGTGTGGGAGAGCACCTTATCCCCGGCCTGATGGCCGAAGCGGTCGTTGATGTTTTTAAAATGGTCGAGATCGATCTGAATCACCGAGAACGGCAGCGACTGCTGGCGACAGGTTTCCGCCAGCAATTTTGCGCGGTCGAACAGCGCGCCGCGATTATTCAGCCGGGTAAGCGGGTCATGCCAGGCCTGCCACTGGAGCGAGTGCTGAAGCGTGTACATGTTACTCACCATGCGGCGGATCACCAGCCACGAGATCAACAGCATGGCGGTAAAGAGCGCCCACATCAGCGCCAGCACGATACTGATGCTGCCGAAGTCGTCCTGTACCCCTTCGTGCAGGGTGTGGATCCGCAGGACAACGCCGTCGAAGTGATCGAGCCGCTCCCAGCTCACAAAACGACTTCCGAGGCGGATCCCGCCGCCGGTAGCGTGCTCAATCGCCTGCGCAATCTGCGCCGTTTCGCGTTCGTCAAAATGGTTAACCGCGTTTCCCGTACGGGCAGAGGTGGCAATCATATTGAGCCGGGTATCGTACAGCTGATACTCCCCTTCCGTTCGGTCTTCCGTCGCATCGGCCAGCAGGCGCTGCATCGTGCTAAGCGTAAAATCCATCGCCACGACGCCATACCAGTAACGATCGAAATAGATGGGAACGCTGGCGGTGATCGTACGTTCATCATTGGTCCAGGATGACGGGGTAGAGATAAACCAGCGCACCGCGCGAGCGCGATTGTTCCGCTCTGACTGCTGGGTAAACCAGGGCTGCGTGACCAGATGGTAATAGCGGGAGGTAATATCCCCCGCCTGGTCCAGCGTATCCGTGGAAAGGAAAAAACCGGCACGAGAGACGTAGATCACCCGCGCTTCCGTTTGTGCTCTCGACGACGCCAGCCTGAGAAGATACCCCACTTCGAGCGCGGCAGAAATTTCATGACTGATGCGCTCAGCGTCCCGATTCAGAAGCGTGGTTTTATCCACGAACACATCCGAGACCCCGTTTATGGGAAGCGTGCGCTTTTTATCAACGGCAATCTGCCAGGTTGGGAGCATGCGGACGGTATTAAAGCGTGATACCGCATCCTGTAAGACTTCAAAGGCCAGCGGCGTCTCGATCGCATCATGCATGCCCTGACGGAAAAACAGCATCCTGTCCACGCTGTTCTGCAGCTGCCGGTCCAGAGAACTGGCCACCGTATCCAGATGATTGCGCTGGCTGGAGATGTAGGCCTCTTCCAGTACCACCACTTCACGCCAGGTCAGTAGGGTGGAAAATACCAGAACCACCAGAAAACAGAGATTAACAATCAACCCCGGATTGCTACGCTTATGCAGCCATTGCAAAAAGGATTCTCTTACAACAAAGGTATCGCGCTGCACACACACTCCCTGATCGCTGCCTTACACCCGGTACTGGAGATAAAAACGCCCGGCAAAGCCGGGCGTTATGTGATTAAGCCTTGTCCCGCTGGTGCTGCCCGTCCCCCGGCTGAAGCTCATCTTCACGAAATGCTTCCCGCTTGATGCCATAGCCATCGTGCCACCGGCATTCCACCATTCCGCTGGAATAGCCGGTCACAATCATACGTGGGCCGCCCTTCTTAGGCTTAACTTCATCACTGACCAAAAAGACCATACCTGCCTCCTGTATCAGGGTGAAACTGTTTCAATTTAGACGAGGAATGGTCTTTTTGCATCCCACAACGGGTAACAATTAGTGCGACGTGCCGCGTATTTTTTCAACCAGCTTCACTGCCGCAACCACGATAGCGCCAATGATAAAGCCCAGCACCAGATTCAGCAGCGTGGGCAGAATTGCCGCGACAACGGCCCCCTGCGCCGAGGAAAAATGTTCGATAGCATGGTGCAGAGGCGCGATACCGTGAACCACGATCCCGCCGCCCACGAGGAACATCGCCAGCGTGCCTACCACCGACAAACTCTTCATCAGCCACGGGGCCAGCACCAGCAGGCTTTTGCCGATGCCTCTTGCCACCGCGCTCGTTTTCTCTTCCAGCCAGTAGCCAATATCGTCCAGCTTGACGATCAGTCCCACCAGGCCGTAGACGCCGACGGTGACCAGAATGGCGATGCCGGAGAGGATCAGAACCTGATTCAGGAGCGGCGCGTCAGACACGATACCCAGCGTAATGGCGACAATCTCCGCGGAGAGGATAAAGTCGGTCCGAATAGCGCCTTTGACCTTATCGCGCTCGAAGGTTTTCGGATCCTGAGCGGCCAGCGCTTCAAGACGCTGCTGGCGCATCTCCGGCGTATCGCTCTGCTTGCGCGCGCTAAAGGAGTGCAGGACCTTCTCTACGCCCTCGAAGCAGAGAAACGCCCCGCCAATCATCAGCAGCGGCGTGATGGCCCAGGGAATAAACGCGCTGATCAGCAGCGCCAGCGGCACCAGAATCACCTTATTCAGGAAGGAGCCTTTTGCAACGCCCCACACCACCGGCAGTTCACGGTTAGCCCTTACCCCACTCACCTGTTGAGCGTTAAGCGATAAATCATCTCCCAGCACGCCTGCGGTTTTTTTCGCCGCCAGTTTCCCCATCACTGAAATGTCATCCAGTAAGGTCGCAATATCATCCAGCAATGTTAATAAGCTACTTCCTGCCAAAATCTTAATCCTTCATTTTTTGGTAATTAGGTGAATAGTATGGAGCAAAAGCGCAAACCCGGAAACACCCACCTCACGTCAACAAAAAATTCACATCAGCTACACAATTAAAGGGCTCGCCAGCGCGATAGTTTTCGCGTTTACTATCAGCGACCTTTTTATTTCGTCGTGAGGGATTATGCGTTTCCGGCAATTGCTACCGCTCATTGGGGCACTCTTTTCGCTGTACATCATCTGGGGCTCAACCTACTTTGTCATTCGCATCGGCGTGGAAAGCTGGCCGCCACTGATGATGGCTGGCATTCGCTTTCTCTCGGCTGGCGTGCTGCTGCTGGCCTTCCTGCTGCTGCGCGGGCATAAGCTTCCCCCGCTGCGCCCGATGATGAATGCCGCCCTGATCGGCCTGCTGCTGCTGGCGGTGGGAAATGGGTTTGTAACGATTGCCGAGCACCAGAACGTACCGTCCGGGATCGCCGCCGTGGTCGTTGCCACCGTACCGCTATTTACCCTCTGCTTTAGCCGCCTTTTTGGTATCCGCACCCGCAAGCTGGAATGGCTGGGGATTGGTATTGGCCTTGCCGGCATCATTCTGCTGAACAGCGGCGGTAACCTGAGCGGGAATCCGTGGGGCGCAATCATCATCCTGATTGGCTCGATGAGCTGGGCGTTTGGTTCCGTCTACGGTTCGCGTATCGAACTGCCGACCGGCATGATGGCGGGGGCGATTGAAATGCTTGCCGCCGGAATTGTGCTGCTGCTCGCCTCCACGCTGACGGGAGAAAAGCTGACGACCCTGCCGCCTCTGTCGGGCTTTCTGGCGGTAGGCTACCTGGCGCTGTTTGGTTCCATCATCGCCATTAACGCCTATATGTTCCTGATCCGCAACGTCTCCCCGGCTGTCGCGACCAGCTATGCCTACGTCAACCCGGTCGTGGCCGTGCTGCTCGGAACGGGATTGGGGGGAGAAACGCTCTCACCTGTGGAATGGATTGCTTTAGGGATCATCGTGTTTGCCGTCGTGCTGGTCACCCTGGGCAAATATTTACTGCCCGCAAAACCTGTGGTCACGCCTTGCGAGGTGGAGAAACCGTAAGCAGGTGAATACCCTGCGTGTCGATCTGCGCGGTCTGGCCGCCGCCGCAGATCCACTCTTCCAGCCGTTCGGTCAGATCGGTATCGTTCAGTTTTAATCTGCCTCTCAGCGCGCACTCCCAGACGATCAGCACCCGCCAGCCCTGCGCAATCAGCGCGCTGAGATCCCGGCGGTCGCGCTCGACGTTCTTGCCAATTTTATCCAGCCAGAAATCGGTGCGCGTCGCGGGGACCTTAAACAGGTAGCAGTCGTGGTGATGCCAGAAACAGCCGTGGGTAAAGATGATGCACTGCCAGGCGTCGATGACGAAATCCGGGCGACCCGCAAGCGCGGGATCCTGCACGCGGAAATCAAACCCCGCCTGCGTCAGCAGCCCGGCCAGGCGCTTTTCGATGGCGGTGTCACGCGTGCCGATGGCACGCATATTTTTGCTGCGCGTGGCCTTATCGTGAACATCCGTCATTGACGGCCTCACCCTGACGGAGTGCCACCGCCTGTCTGATGCGCGAGGCCAGCAGTTTTGCCACGGCCGCGAACGCGGGAACCACCACCGAATTACCAAACTGGCGGTACGCCTGAGTATCCGAAACCGGAATGCGGAAGCGGTAGCCCTGCGGGGTCTCAAATCCCATTAACCGGGCGCATTCCCGCGGCGTTAAGCGTCGCGGACGGTGACGCTGGTTGTGCGGATCGTCGAAATCTTTTTCACCCAGCGCCTTGTCCCAGCCTCGGTCGATCAGGATCTCTGCCCCGTCCTTATAGTATCGAGCGGACAACGTGCGGGTCACGCTGTGCGGATCGTTGGGGTTTACCATTCCAAAACCGAAGCCGTTGCCCTTCGCCTGATGTTTCTTGGCATAGCGGTAGAGGTATTTCCACAGCACCGGGGTAAGAATAAATTTCGCGTCAACGACAGGTTCCAGCAGATCGGCCACGGTAGGACGACGCTCGGGATACAGAGACGGGATATCCCGCAGGGTGAAATCCCCCTTGAGATTGAGATCGCGGCGGAAACCCACCAGCACGATACGTTCGCGATGCTGGGGCAGAAAATGTTTCCCATCAATGATTTTGGGATCGTCCGCGCCTATGTCCTGCGAGTCGGCCACGTCATAACCCAGCTCATCCAGGGTCTGCATGATAATGCGGAAGGTTTTTCCGCCGTCGTGGCTCTTTAGATTTTTGACGTTTTCCAGCACAAATATGGCCGGGCGGCAGGCATCGATGATGCGCGCCACATCAAAAAACAGCGTTCCCTGGGTATCGCAGGCAAAACCGTGGGCGCGTCCGAGTGCATTCTTTTTGGAGACACCGGCCAGCGAGAAGGGCTGACAAGGGAAGCCGGCCAGCAGCACGTCATGCGCCGGGATCGTCTGGCGAATATGCTCGGCGGCCTGTTCATCGCTCACGCCGCTTTTATGGCTCAGGGTCACATCGCGGATATCCGCGTTGAAATGATGCTCGTGCGGATCGCAGTACCAGTTGGCCTTGTAGGTCCGGACGGCATGCTTGTTCCACTCGCTGGTAAACACGCACTGTCCGCCGATAGCTTCAAAACCGTGTCGGATACCGCCGATACCGGCAAACAGATCGATAAAGCGGAAGGCATAGTTCGGATGCGCGGCAGGAGGACGCGGAAGCAGGTTTTGCAGATAACGAAACTCGCCTTCACTCAGGCGACGCCCTGCGCGTTCGCTGGTCAGCAGACGCTTAAGGATCGCCGGGCTCCAGTGGCTCTCGCCGTGCGCCACCAGCATATTGGCCAGCGTTTTAGCATCATAGATATCCAACAGCTGGTGCAGCAACGCCTGCACCGTTGCCGTTGATTTCTCAGCCTGCTCGGGCGCGGGCTCTGTCACTGATAGATTTTCCTGCATTCTTTTAACCGGAGAGTAAAGACTGGGAACAGATTACCACAGTTCAGTTGCGCAAACTGCGACGGAAGCGGCTCAACACCTGGCTATCCAGCCCGATGCAGTCACCGTGTAATTCGGCACTGAGTTTCGCCATAAACTGGATCAGGAAATCGGCATTGTGACGTGCCAGCTCGCGGCCCATTTCCGTTTGCATTGTATCAGGCAATCGCAGCAGCTTGGTCTGAAAATGGTCCAGGGCAAACGCACGATCGTCAAGGATACGCGCATCGGCAAAGGGATCGTCAGCATCAAAAAGCGGCACGCCCAGCGCGCCCGAGACGGCAAAGACGCGCGCCAGACCGATAGCGCCTAACGCTTCCAGTCGGTCTGCGTCCTGCACAATTTTGGCTTCCATGCTCTGCGGCGCAATCCCGGCGCTGAAGCTGTGCGCCTCAATCGCGTGCGCGACGCTGGCTGCGTGCTCTGGCGGAAAATCAGGGAAGTCGCGGCGCAGAATGTCACACGTCCTGCGCGCTGCCATCTGGGATGACCGGCCGCGTTCGGGATGGTTTTTCGGCAGGCTGACAATATCGTGGAAATAGCATGCGGTCAGGATCACCAGCGGCTCCACCGCCTGGTCAGCCATGATTTTTTGCGCCGTCATCCAGACCCGACGAAAATGCGAAATATCATGTGCGGTATCGTCGGTGCTGTGGTTTTCCTCGAGCCAGCGCTCAAATCGCTGCTGCCACTGGACAAGTTCCATCGTCATATCCTGTTGTTTAAAAGTGCATGAATTATAACATAGACGAATTAAATCAATTTAAAAATAGAATCACGAAATACTTAATAATAATTACACCATATAAATTCAATGAATTAATTCACAGGAAAAATAAAGAGATTAATAGAAATATCTGGAAATGTTTATTAGAATTTAATTACATTTATTTTCGAAACTAAATAACATTCCCTGGAATAGTATCAAGCCTGTAATTACGGAGGGTGATTACATATATTCATGTAAATTATATTTAAAGGGAATATATAATGAAAAGAAAAGTTCTGGCAATTCTGGTACCCGCATTATTAATGGCAGGCGCAGCCAATGCGGCTGAAATGTACAACAAAAACGGCAACAAAGTTGACCTGTACGGCAAAGTCGACGCGCGTCATACCTTCTCTGACAACCCCGGCGACGACGGCGACGAAACCTATGTGCAGGTTGGCTTCAAAGGCGAAACCCAGATCGCTAACGACCTGATCGGTTACGGTCAGTGGGAATACAAAACCTTCGCTAACGATACCGAAGGCGCGGGTAACAAATCGTTCAACCGCCTGGCGTATGCTGGCCTGAAATATGGCGAATACGGCTCATTTGATTATGGTCGTAATTACGGCGTCGTGTACGACGTTGAAGCCTGGACCGATATGCTGCCTGTATTTGGCGGTGACTCTTACACCTGGACCGATAACTTTATGAACGGTCGTGCTAACGGTCTGGCCACCTACCGTAACCAGGATTTCTTCGGTCTGGTTGAGGGTCTGAATTTCGCGCTGCAGTATCAGGGTACGAACGAAGGCCAGGATGCAACAGAAGATCAGGAAGGCACGAAAAACGGCCATGACGATGTTCGTTTCCAGAACGGCGACGGTTTCGGTATGTCTACCATTTATGATTTTGACTTCGGTCTGAGCCTGGGTGCGGCATATTCATCTTCCGACCGCACGAACACACAGGTTGCATACGGTGCAGGTAACGACAACCGCTACAGCCCATATGCAGGAGGCGAACGCGCTGAAGCCTGGACCATTGGCGCAAAATATGATGCGCAGGGTGTTTACCTGGCCATGATGTATGCGGAAACCCGCAATATGACGCCATTTGGTAGCGGTGAGACGGTTGGTATCGCCAACAAAACGCAGAACTTTGAAGCCGTAGCGCAGTACCAGTTCGACTTCGGCCTGCGTCCGTCTCTGGCATGGGTTTACTCCAAAGGTAAAGACATTGGCGGCAATGATTACAACCCAGGTAATACTTACAACTATGTCGATCAGGATCTGGTGAACTATATCGATCTCGGTATGACCTACAGCTTCAACAAAAACTTCTCGACTTACGTTGATTATAAAATCAACCTGCTGGACAACGATGAAAGCTTCTACGAAGCCAATGGCATCTCAACAGATGACATCGTCGGCGCAGGCATGACCTACCAGTTCTAATTCCTCAAAAAACCAAAGGCCGCGATTGCGGCCTTTTTACTTCTTCACGGGAATATTACGGCGCTTCCTGCAGCGCCACGCGAATAAACCCGTTATTCTGCGCCAGCAGCTCATGGGCTTTCCATGCATCCAGCCCTGTCAGCACCATCAATACCGCCGTTTTACAGTTATGGTTACAGCTCGCCAGCGCGGCTTTTGCCTCGGCCCGAGTGCATCCCCCCGCTTCCATTACAATCGCAATTTGCCGTTCAACCCATTTGGTTGTGCCTGCCTCAAGATCCACGCGCAGGTTGCTGTAAACCCGTCCGGTGCGGACGGCCAGCCCGGTGGCGATCATCGAGAGGATCATTTTTTGCGCGATCCCCGCTTTAGTGTTGATATAGCCTGCGACGACATCGGCCCCCAGCTCCGGAGCGATAACCATGCTTGCCAGCTGCGCGGCTTCGCTTTGCGCATCACCGGTAACAATGGCGACCGGTGAACCCAGCGACCACGCATGGCGCATTGCCCCCCAGACCCACGGCGTTTTTCCGCTGACGGTCACGGCCAGCATCATATCGTGTTCACCAAACTTGATGGCCTGCAGATCGGCAACGCCGCGCTCGTAGCTCCCTTCCCCTTCTTGTGCCGTAACGGCCATAACAGGAGTTTTGCCCGGCGCATATTCATCGGCAACCTGTTGCGCTACGCGCCCTGACGGCCCCGCGCCAACAACAATCAGGCGACCGCCGTGGCTGAGCGTCGCGGCGGCGTTGTCCACCACGCGGGCAATAGCATCTAGACAGGGGGTAATAGCAGCAGAAATGAGTGCATCATCCTGGTGAATGACTTTCAGCATGTCCAGCGTGGACAATCTATCAATATTCATCGTGCTGGCGTGCCGTCTTTCCTTGACCGAACCGGTAAGCATAACGCTCATAAACAGCCTCCTTATTATGAGTACCCACACACTATAAAGTGTTTTATATAGACGACCTGCGAGGAGTGTCACGAAAAGGGGACCAAATCCACGCCTTTACATGGCTTTAAGAAAAGCGCGTCATCGGCGATAATTACCCCTTTCTTAATTATCGCGGAGTGTTGATGAGCGATTTGCAGCCTTTCCTTACGACGCGCAAGCGCCCCATGAAGCTGAACACCCTGGTCACGCTGATGGTGTGCGCGATTATTGCCTCTGTGCTGCTGGTGGTTTTTGCGCTCTACTCCGTGCAAATCACCCGGGCGACCCGCGATGATGTTAAAGATACGGCTCTGGGTATCGCCAGAACGCTGGCAAACAGCCCGGAGATCCAGCGCGGCCTGATGCAGCCACCCCAGGCGGACATCATTCAGCCCATCGCCAAAGCCGTCACCCAACGCAACGATCTGCTGCTCACCGTGGTGACCGACATGCGGGGAATTCGCTACTCGCACCCGAACGAAGCCCTCATCGGCCTGCATTTTATTGGCAACGACCTGGAACCTGCGCTGGAAGGTAAAGAGAATGTCTCCGTAAACCGTGGCGCCCTCGCCGAAGCGCTTCGCGTCTTCACCCCCGTTTACGACAGCCAGCACGACCAGATCGGCGTGGTGGTAGTCGGTATCTCCCTCAAAAAAGTGGAAGATCAGATTGCCCGCGGACGGCTCAACGCCGTCTGGACCATTTTGTTCAGTATATTTATGAGCTCCATGGCGATTTGGGGTCTGGTGCGGGTACTGAAACGCATCCTGTTCGGGCTCGAACCTTACGAAATTTCCGCCTTGTTCGAACAGCGTCAGGCGATGCTGCAGTCGCTTCGCGAGGGAGTGCTGGCCGTCGATATTCACGGGCGCGTGACGATGATCAACCAGACCGCCAGAGAAATATTGCTTCTCCCCTCCGGCAAGCAGACCGAAAACGCCAGCGCCCCCCTGCTGGCCAGCCTGCGTGAAGTCTCTAAGACGGGCGTCGCGCGCCAGGATCACGAGATTAGCTGTAACGGGCGTCTATTGCTGTGCAATATGGTGCCCGTTAAAAGCCAGGATCGGGTGATCGGCGCCATCACCACCTTCCGTGATAAAACGGAAATCAGCCAGCTGATGCAGCGTATTGATGGCATGGTTAACTACGTCGATGCCCTGCGCAGCCATACGCACGAGTTTATGAATAAACTGCATGTGATCCTGGGCCTGCTGCACATGAAGCGCTACGACAAGCTGGAAGAGTACATCATCCAGACGGCACATAATTACCAGACGGATATCGGTACGATACAGAGCAAGGTAAAATCCCCGGTTATTGCCGGGTTCCTGCTGGGTAAAATCAATCGGGCGAAAGAAGCGGGCGTCACCCTGACGCTGGCGGATGAATTCCAGATACCGGATACCGCGAGCGAAGAGCAGGTCGCGGTGCTGATCACCGTGCTGGGTAACCTCATTGAAAACGCGCTCGACGCGATGGAAGGACAGCAGGAAGGTGAGATCGGCCTGCTGCTGCATTATCAGAACGGCTGGCTCAGCTGCGAAGTGAGCGACGATGGCCCCGGCATTGATCCCGCTCAGCTGGAGGCTATTTTTACAAAGGGCTTCTCAACAAAAGGTGAAAACCGCGGCGTTGGGCTGTTCCTTGCGCGCCAGCAAATCCAGAACCTCGGCGGCGATATCACCGTCGAGTCTGAGCCCGGCGTTTTTACCCAATTTTTTGTTCACATCCCCTGGGATAGCGAGAGGAATATCGCGTGATAAATGTATTAATTGTCGATGATGACGCCATGGTAGCCGACCTCAACCGTCTGTATGTCAACCGTGTTGAAGGTTTTAGCTGCTGCGGCGTCGCCTCCACGCTAAACCAGGCCGAGGCCATCATTAATAACCCCGGGCACCCTGTCGATCTGGTGCTGCTGGATGTCTATATGCAGCAGGATAACGGGCTGGATCTGCTGCCCGTTATTCGCGCATCCGGGCGCCCAATCGATGTGATTATGATCTCGTCGGCTGCCGACGCCGCCACGATCCAGACCTCTATCCATTACGGGGTGGTGGATTATCTGATCAAGCCGTTCCAGTTCCCGCGCTTTGAAGAGGCGCTGAACGGCTGGAAGGCAAAGCACAGCCTGATGGGTTCGCACCAGTATTATGAGCAAGCCGACGTTGACCGGCTGATCCACGGTGGGGCGCCGGAACTGGCGGACAGTAAAAAGCTGCCGAAGGGGTTAACGCCGCAAACGCTGCGCACGATTTGCCAGTGGATTGACGCTCACCCGGAGACGGAATTTTCTACCGATGACCTGGCTAACGCCGTCAATATCTCCCGCGTATCCTGCCGTAAATACCTGATTTGGCTCGCGCAAATCAACATTCTGTTCACCAGCATTCATTACGGTGCCACCGGGCGTCCGGTGTATCGCTATCGTCTCCAGCCGGAGCAGACCGGCCTGCTCAAGCAATACTGTCAGTAACGCGGTAGTCATTATCCAGCAGGGTAAAACGGAAGTGGTGCATCGAGGAGATCACCACTTCTTTTGTTTTGGTCACAAAAATCGCTTCGATATCAGGGCGAGAGCGCAGCACAGCGCAGCCCTTCTCTACCCCCATGCCGTACATCAGCGTCGTCCAGATATCGCCGTCGATAGAGTCTTTCGAAACAATCGTCACGCTGTCCAGCTCGTTGTCCAGCGGATACCCGGTGCGCGGATCGAGAATATGGTGATAGCGCTTGCCGTTTTGCTCAAAGTAGCGCTCGTAGGTTCCAGACGTCACGACGGACAGGTTCTCTACGGTCATCGTGCCGATCAGCGCATCCCCCGCGAACGGTTTTTTCAGCCCCACGCTCCAGCCCCCTTCCGGTGAGCCTAACGTCTGAATGTTTCCACCGAGGTTGATCAGCCCCAGCTCAGCGCCCTCTTTATGCAGGTAATCTCGCACCCTGTCGGCGATATAGCCTTTGGCAATGGCCCCCAGATCGATCTCCATCCCCGCTCTGGTCAAAAACACGCTGCTGCTGGCCTCATCAAGAAGGACATCTTCAGGACGGGTTTTCGCCAGCAGCGACGCAATTTCCTCCGCAGGCGGAACGCTGTCTCCCTGAAAGCCAATTTTCCAGCGCTTCACCAGCGGACCTATCGCCAGGTTAAAGGCGCTGTCCCTGAACAGGCTTGCCGCTTTTGCACAGCGGATCAGCTCAAAAACCGGCCGGCTGACGGTAACCGGATGCTGGCCAGCCGCATGGTTAATGTCCATCACCTGCGAGTGCGCGCGGTTAACGGTGAGCAGATCTTCGTACTGTTTGATCAGGCGAAACACGCGGGACGCGAGGGCTTCGTCGTGGGAGAAGAGTTTCAGGAGAATGGGTGAGCCCATCAGGACGGCGGAATAACTGTAAACGCGATGGTCATCAGGCATGACTGGAGTCCTCAGATGTAGCCCCGGCAGGCACCGCGCCGCCGGGGAAAATGCCGGATAACGCTGCGCGTATCCGGCCTACAACACAGGGGCCTTACTGCTTTTTCGAACGCATAGCCGCCTGATGTCCTGCAAGCGTACCAAAAATAATGATATCTGCCACTGCGTTACCGCCGATACGGTTACCGCCGTGGATCCCGCCGACCACTTCACCGGCCGCAAACGCGCCTGGCAGCACGTTGTGGTTGCTGTCCAGCACGCAGGTTTCGGTGTTGATGGTCACGCCGCCCATGGTGTGGTGCACGCCCGGCGCAATCTGAATGGCGTAGAATGGCCCTTCGTTGATAGGCGCACGCAGCGCGGTGGTACGACCAAAATCGTCATCATGCTGTTTTTCAACGAAGCCGTTGTAACGTTCCAGCGTCGCGAGGAAAGCGTGGTAATCCATACCCAGCGCTTCAGCCAGGGCTTTTGGCGAGCTGGCGCTGGTCACGAAACCTTTTGCGATGTACTCATCCGCGGCTTTGTTTTTGGCACGTACGTGCTCGTCAAAGACGATGTATGCGTATTTCTCCGGCAGCGCGATGATTGACGCCGATACCTTATCGCGGGTCGACATTTCGTTGTAGAAGCGCTCCCCTTTCTGATTGACCAGAATCGCCCCGCCGCCGCGAATGGATTCGGAAATCAGGTACGAGGTGTTCTGCTCAACGGTTGGGTGAATTTGAATTTCGCCCATATCCACAGTACCCGCCCCGATGCGCTCCAGCAGCGCGATGCCGCCGCCGGTTGCCCCTTTGTGGTTGGTGGTGACGAACCCTTCAAGATCCGGACGGTATTTCACCACCATCTGGCTGTTGGCGCTGAAGCCGCCGGTGGCAACAATCACGCTTTTGGTTGCCACGGTGACGGTTTCGTTCTCTTCGGTGGTCAGACGTACGCCGGTCACTTCGCCGTTCTCGAAGATGATGTCGCTGACGGAGGTATCCAGCATCACCTCGATGTTGCGTTTGTTGACGTTACGCACCAGGCCGCTGATCAGGTAGCCGCCCACCGCAGAACCGTCTTTTGGACGGTGAGTACGGTCGATGCTCATCCCGCCGGTGGTGGTGATGTCGTTCAGCATGATGCCGCGCGTTGCCAGCCACTCAATTGCCTGCGGCGCGTTTTCGACGAAGCGACGCAGCAGTTCCGGGTTGTTCTTGTTGCCGCCGCCTTTAAGGCTTTCCTGATAGAACAGCTCCTTGCTGTCATGAATGCCCTTCACGCGTTGGAAGCGGGTTTCGGCGGCGTTCATACCGGCAGAGGCTTTAATGGTGTTCCCGCCGATGGTCGGCATTTTCTCGACAATCAGCACGCTCGCGCCTTCGTCGTGAGCCTGGATCGCTGCCGCCAGACCGGCGCCGCCGCTGCCGACAACGACCACGTCCACGCTGCGGGTTTCGTTCGGGTCGACGCCCTCTTCCGCGGCCAGCGCTTTGCTGGATTTCAGCATCGCTTTAGAGACCGCTTTCTTCACCGCTTCACTCTGGCTGGTTGCGCCGGTGATGGCATCCACGTGCGGGGTGTTGGCATCCAGAATGCGGGTACGGATCTCTTCAAAGCTGGTCACAAACTCAACGTCTTCGCTCGGGCCGGAGGCCAGCTCAATGTCCGCAATGCGGTCGGTTTCCAGACTGACGTTGATCACCAGTTCGTTAGCGTCATCCTGCACTTTCTCAGCAAAGGTACCCGGTTTGAATTTGGATTCGCCCATGCTCATGTCGCGGATCATCGCTTCTACCAGCGAGAAGCGCCACAGCGGTTCAGGAATGCTGAGCTCTTCGCGTTTGGTGCTGTCCATAAACAGCTCCAGGCTTTCCCCGGCCGCAATGCGGTCTGTCCAGTCCGGATAAGCGATGGTGGCGCGGCCAACGGCAATCAGGTCGTAACCGTGATCCAGCGCCTCATTCACATCGGAAGCATTCACCACGCCGCCCACGCCCATGACCGGAACCTGCGCCAGCGTTTCAGAACGCATCGCGCAGTATTTTTCGATAAGCGGAGTTGGATCCTGAGTGTCGACAATGGAAGGACGCAGGGTCGCGCCGACGGAGAAGTGCAGATAGTCCACGCCGCGCGCCGCCAGTTTTTCCAGCAGGTACATGGTGTCGTCAAAGCGGATGCCCGGGACTTCCATCTCTTCAGGGGAGAAGCGGTAGCCAATAATAAACGCGTCGTCCGCGTACTGGCGCACCATTTTGTGGGTAATGTCCAGCACGGCCAGCGGGAACTTCGCGCGGTTATCGCGGCTGCCGCCCCACTCGTCATCGCGCTGGTTTGAATTCGGTGAGTAGAACTGCTGAATCAGATAGGTGTTTGCCCCGTGGATTTCCACGCCGTCGAAACCGGCCTGGATGGCGCGGCGCACGGCCTCACCAAATTTGCCGATCATGCCTTCCACTTCTTCTGCGGTCAGAGCAACCGGCGTTGCGGCACCTTCACGCGGCGCGGCTACGGCGCTCGGGCCAACCGGGGTGCGGCCACCAATCAGTTTTGGGTCGACCATGCGGCCGCCGTGGTAGATCTGCAGCAGCGCCTTAGATCCTTTGGATTTAATGGCCTCTGCGATTTTCGCCAGCCCGGCAATTTTCTCATCATTATCAATACCGATGGCACCCGGGAAGGCGAGACCGAGATCGTCGACGAAGCAGCATTCCACAATGATGGTGCCAATGCTGCCGGAACGGGCACGATAGTACTCCACCAGCTCGCTGGTGACGGTGCCGTCAAAATAGCCGGTACAGGTTGTCATAGGGGCCATTAACAAACGGTTTTTCAGTTCAGTACCATTCGGTAATGTGAAAGGGCTAAGAATGCGTTCGTTAGTGCTCATAATAGAAACTCCAAACTTTTAAAAATTAAGAATTCGTTATCGGATTGATTTTTTATTTCGTCGTTATTTGCCGATGTCATGATATTAATATAATGATTTTTTTAGCTTCTAAAGTTATTACGTTAGTTAAAAAACTATTTAATCTCTTCGATAACACAAATAACACATTGGTGTTAGCGACTGTAATTCAGCCATTCACAATAATTTAAAATTCGTTAAATGATTAATGGTAAAACCAATTCACCAAAACAAAATTAAGATCAATAAAAACAATGCACTACAAACACACCACAATCTTAACTGTTAAAAAAATGATAAAAAACATGCCAAAAACAGGCAATAACCACATACGCCAGAGTGGTTATCAGTAAAAGCATAAAAATAACGCTGCAATTCTATTTTTTTGATCGCGATCAATAGTTATGGCATTCAAAAGCGCAATATAAAAACATCATCATTTTTTAATTTAGCGCACACGAAAACGCGTTAAATCGCTATTACTGAAAATACAAGAAAGCACCTTTAATAACTAAAAAAAGCAAAGAAATTAAATAAAGTGCTTTTTCATTGTGACCGAATTTTTGACAACTTAAGACGTGAAACTATGAATACAAAAACTGCTGTAACGCCCCCTGTGGCGAACCAGGCATCAAATGGAAACGCAAAACGATTGCTGATGATGGCGCTACCCGTCATCGTCGCCGTACTGCTGCTGTTTGTTCCCGTTCCTGAAGGCTTGCCGCCTTACGCATGGCACTACTTCGCCATCTTTGTCGGCGTGATCGTCGGTCTGATCTTCGAACCGCTGCCGGGTGCGGTGATCGGCCTGACCGGCGTGGTCGCCATCGCCCTGTGCAGCCAGTGGGTGCTGTTCAGCCCCGATCAGCTGGCTGACCCGAAATTCAAACTGGCGGGCGCCTCCTTTAAATGGGCGGTGAGCGGGTTTGGTAACTCTACCGTCTGGCTGATTTTCGGTGCCTTTATGTTCGCCGCAGGCTATGACAAAACCCGCTTCGGCCGCCGTCTGGCGCTGATTCTGGTGAAGTACCTCGGCCGTCGCAGCCTGACGCTCGGTTACGCCATTACGTTTGCTGACCTGCTGCTGGCACCGTTCACCCCGTCCAACACCGCGCGCAGCGGCGGAACCATCTACCCGATTATCGCTAACCTGCCGCCGCTGTACGGTTCAAAACCTAATGACCCAAGCGCGCGTAAGATTGGTTCATACCTGATGTGGGTGGCGATCACCGCCGCCTGTATCACCAGCTCAATGTTCCTCTCCGCCCTCGCGCCAAACCTGCTGGCCCTGGCGCTGGTGAAAAGTACGGTTGGGATTGATATCTCCTGGGGCACCTGGTTCCTCGCCTTCCTGCCGCTGGGTATCCTGCTGATTCTGACCATGCCGCTGCTGGCCTACTGGTTCTACCCACCTGAAGTCAAAGTGAATAACGAAGTGCCGCTGTGGGCGACCCGCGAGCTGGAAAAACTGGGCAAACTGTCCCGCAACGAAATTCTGCTGCTGGTGTTCGTGTGCTGCGCGCTGCTGATGTGGATCTTCGCCGCCGCGTGGATTGAGCCTGCCATGGCGGCCCTGCTCATCGTCGGTCTGATGCTGTGGACCGGCGTGCTGGAGTGGAACGATATCACTGGTAACAAGGCCGCATGGAACACCTTCGTCTGGTTCGCCACCCTGGTTGCGCTGGCGGATGGCCTCTCCTCTACCGGCTTTATCAGCTGGTTAGGTAAAGAAGGCGGTCTGCTGATGAGCGGTATCTCTCCGGGCGTGGCGACCATCGTTCTGCTGCTGGCGTTCTACCTGCTGCACTACCTGTTTGCCAGCACCACAGCGCACACCACAGCGCTGCTGCCAGCGATGCTGACCATCGCCTCCACCATCCCTGGCATGAATATGGAAGTGTTCGTTCTGCTGATGGTGACTTCGCTGGGCGTGATGGGGATCATCACCCCATACGGTACTGGCCCAAGCCCGATTTACTACGGTAGCGGCTACCTGCCAACCAAAGACTACTGGCGCCTCGGCACCATCTTCGGTGCCATCTTCCTGGCGGCCCTGCTGCTGATTGGTTATCCGTGGATGTCCATGATGTTCTGATTCCTGACCGCCGGACGTTTCCTCCGGCGGTTTTATTTTTGTGGAGCAATACTATGTCGAATAAACCGTTTTTTTATCAGAACCCCTTCCCTCTTTCCCATGACGACACCGAATACTACCTGCTGACCAAAGAGCACGTCTCCGTTGCCGAATTCGACGGTCAGGAAGTGCTGAAAGTGGAGCCGGAAGCCCTGACCCTGCTGGCGCAGCAGGCCTTCCACGATGCCGCGTTTATGCTGCGTCCTTCCCATCAGAAGCAGGTTGCCGCCATTCTCAACGACCCGGAAGCCAGCCAGAACGACAAATACGTTGCCCTGCAGTTCCTGCGTAACTCTGAAATTGCCGCAAAAGGCGTTCTGCCAACCTGCCAGGATACCGGCACTGCTATCATCATGGGCAAAAAAGGCCAGCGCGTCTGGACCGGCGGCGGTGACGAAGCGGCGCTGAGCCAGGGCGTGTATAACACCTACATTGAAGATAACCTGCGCTACTCGCAAAATGCGGCGCTGGACATGTATAAAGAGGTGAATACCGGTACCAACCTGCCCGCGCAGATCGATCTCTACAGCGTGGACGGGGACGAATACAAATTCCTGTGCATGGCAAAAGGCGGCGGTTCTGCCAACAAAACCTACCTCTATCAGGAAACCAAAGCGCTGATCACCCCGGCGAAGCTGAAAAACTACCTGGTTGAGAAGATGCGTACCCTGGGCACTGCGGCCTGCCCGCCTTACCATATCGCGTTTGTGATTGGCGGTACGTCAGCGGAAGCCACGCTGAAAACCGTGAAGCTCGCTTCCACGCGCTACTACGACGCGCTGCCGACGGAAGGTAATGAACACGGCCAGGCGTTCCGCGATGTTCAGCTCGAACAGGAACTGCTCCAGGAAGCGCAGAACCTCGGCCTCGGCGCGCAGTTCGGCGGTAAATACTTCGCCCACGATATCCGCGTGATCCGCCTGCCGCGCCACGGTGCCTCCTGCCCAATCGGCATGGGCGTCTCCTGCTCCGCAGACCGCAACATTAAAGCGAAGATCAACCGCGACGGGATCTGGATTGAGAAGCTGGAACACAACCCGGGCCAGTATATTCCTGAATCACTGCGCCAGCAGGGCGAAGGCGACGTGGTGAGCATCAATCTGGACAAGCCGATGAAGGAGATCCTGGCACAGCTTTCCGCGCACCCGGTCTCTACCCGCCTGTCGCTGAACGGGACCATCATCGTGGCGCGCGATATTGCCCACGCGAAGCTGAAAGAGCTGCTCGACAACGGTGAAGAACTGCCGCAGTACGTTAAAGATCATCCGATTTACTACGCAGGCCCGGCCAAAACGCCGGAAGGCTACGCGTCTGGCTCACTCGGCCCGACCACGGCTGGTCGTATGGACTCGTATGTGGACTTACTGCAATCCCACGGCGCGAGCATGATCATGCTGGCGAAAGGTAACCGCAGCCAGCAGGTAACCGACGCCTGCCATAAGCACGGCGGCTTCTACCTGGGCAGCATTGGCGGCCCGGCGGCGGTGCTGGCGCAAAACAGCATTAAGAGCCTGGAATGCGTCGCGTATCCGGAGCTGGGAATGGAAGCCATCTGGAAAATTGAAGTCGAGAACTTCCCGGCGTTTATCCTGGTGGATGACAAAGGCAACGATTTCTTCCAGCAGATCCAGAACAAACAGTGCGCGGGTTGTTCACAGCGCTAGGTCGAGACAGTCCGGGTGGCGCAACGCTGCCCGGCAGTCGCAGAAAGACATGCGCCTGCGTCATGTCACAAAACCGTGATATCAGCCACTTAGCAAAACGTGGTGAATAAAAAATCAATTAATTGTTAAGTTATTGTTGTCATTAATTGTATTTATCCCGCGAAGGCTATTCATGCAAAAAGTGCATCAGCCGATGCGGCATTTGCGCTTATCTATTTCCTCATCCTGATCCAGTTTTCAAAAACAGACGCGTAAAACGTCAACAATAAACTGGAGATAACCATGTTTTCCTCAACCTCACCTGCAACCGTACGCTCGAAAGCGGGCGCCATACTTCGCGTGACGTCCGGCAACTTTCTTGAGCAGTTCGATTTCTTTCTTTTCGGCTTCTATGCCACCTACATCGCCCACACGTTCTTCCCGGCAAGCAGTGAATTTGCGTCGCTGATGATGACCTTCGCCGTCTTCGGCGCGGGCTTTTTGATGCGTCCAATAGGCGCCATCGTGCTTGGCGCATATATCGACAAGGTGGGGCGCAGAAAGGGGCTAATCGTCACGCTTTCCATCATGGCGGCGGGGACGTTCCTGATCGTGCTTATCCCCTCTTATCAAAGCATCGGTCTGTGGGCGCCGCTGCTGGTGCTGACGGGCCGTCTGCTGCAGGGCTTTTCCGCCGGTGCGGAGCTTGGAGGCGTCTCGGTTTATCTGGCTGAAATCGCCACGCCGGGGCGCAAAGGGTTTTACACCAGCTGGCAGTCCGGCAGCCAGCAGGTCGCCATTATGGTCGCCGCGGCGATGGGCTTTGCCCTGAATGCCCTGATGGAGGAGAGCGCCATTCGCGAATGGGGCTGGCGCATCCCGTTCCTGTTCGGCTGCTTAATCGTGCCGTTTATCTTTTTCCTGCGCCGCAAGCTGGAGGAGACGGAAGAGTTCAGCGCGCGCCGCCAGCATCTGGAGATGCGTCAGGTCTTTAAAACGCTGCTCGGCAACTGGCAGGTGGTGGTCGCAGGCATGCTGATGGTGGCGATGACCACCACCGCGTTCTACCTGATCACCGTCTACGCCCCCACTTTTGGCAAAAAGGTGCTGATGCTCAGCGCCTCGGACAGCCTGCTGGTCACGCTCCTGGTGGCGATTTCTAACTTCATCTGGCTGCCGGTGGGCGGCGCGCTGTCGGATCGCTTCGGGCGCAAGCCGGTGCTGATTGCCATGGCCCTGCTTGCGCTGGCGACCAGCTACCCTGCCCTGACGCTGCTGGCGAGCGCGCCCAGCTTCTCCATGATGCTGATCGTGCTGCTGTGGCTCTCCTTCCTCTACGGCCTGTACAACGGCGCGATGATCCCGGCCCTGACGGAGATTATGCCTGCTGAAGTGCGCGTGGCGGGGTTCTCTCTGGCTTACAGCCTGGCAACGGCGATCTTTGGCGGCTTTACCCCGGTCATGTCCACCGCGCTGATTGAATACACCGGTGACAAAGCCTCGCCTGGCTACTGGATGAGTTTCGCCGCCGTGTGTGCCCTGCTGGCCACGCTCTACCTCTACCGCCGCCGCGCGGTATCGCTGCAAAACACCGTCAAGTCACAGGGGGCAGTATGAAACGCACCTATCGCTTTACCGCCAGCGCGCTGGTGCTGGCGCTCCTGAGCGTTAATGCCTGTGCCCAGGACGTGAAGGTCATGATTTCAGGCGGCTTCAAGGCCGCCCTGGAAAAGCTGGCCCCGGACTATGAACGCCGGACCGGGGATAAAATCGTGATTATTCCCGGACCCTCAATGGGCGCTACGCCGCAGGCGATCCCAAACCGACTGGCGCGCGGCGAGAAAGCCGACGTGGTGATTATGGTGGGCGATGCGCTGGAGAAGCTCGAAAAAGCCGGCCAGACCCAGCCGGGTTCGCGAACCGAACTTGCGGACTCCCCCGTTGGCATGGTGGTGAAAAAAGGGGCGGATGTCCCTGATATCAGCAGCGAGGCGGCTCTGCGTAAAACGCTGCTGCAGGCCAGCTCCATCGCCTACTCTGACAGCGCCAGCGGCAGGTACGTCAGCCAGACGTTGTTCAAAAAGCTGGGGATTGAAAAGGAAGTGGCGGATAAAGCGACAATGGTCGAGCGTATCCCGGTCGCCTCAGAAGTGGCGAAAGGAAAATACGCCGTCGGTTTCCAGCAGGTGAGCGAGCTGCTGCCGGTTCAGGGCGTCACCTTTATCGGGAAAATCCCAGATAATCTGCAGTACATCACGCGCTTCGCGGGTGCGGTCACCCGTCACGCAGAATATCCCGCGGAGGGGAAAGCGCTGCTAACCTATCTCGCCTCACCGCCCTCCAGGGACGTCATCCAGAAGACGGGAATGATCCCCGTTACGTCCGGCGATACTGCTCGGTGATCTGTTTTTCCAGTTCAGCCGCAATGTAGGACTGGATGCGCCCCCGGCGCCGGATAAGCCCCACGGTGCGTTTCACTTCCGGCGCCACCAGCGGCAGATGCGTCAGCAGCGTGTGCTCTGACGTCGGCATCGACATGGCGGGAACGGCAGCAATGCCGATCCCCGCC
>NZ_JUMS01000112.1:0-22090 GCF_001059415.1 Enterobacter sp. 940_PEND | reverse complement strand
CTCAAAAACACCATCATACACTAAATCAGTAAGTTGGCACCATTACCCGGCTCTGGCTACCATTCCTTCCAGAGAATGAAGATTCAGACACTGTCCGTTATGCCACCATGAAACACCTTTAACGATGGACTCTTTCAGGCCAATTTGTAAGACATGCTCGGCTGTGAGGCAAACTTCGCTCCCTTTCGGATCATCTTCAGGCGGGAAATACTCTACCGTCTGATCCGGTATGTCGGTTTTATTGACCTTTAGCGTAAGCTGATACTTGCCGGGCATTAAATAACCCGCCCGGGAAAACTGGCTTAAATCAACATTATTCCGCTCTTTAATGTCGAGTACATCAGTATTAAATTCGACATTATCTTCAGCGTGAACGCCTTTTACTGCCAAAAACGCAAGAATTACACCAACCGCTACAGGGTGTAACTTGCCCAGAAAGATGGTTTTATTGACTTTTTTCATTTTCAAAAGTAATCAACTTTGAAACGTATCGTGGCCGTATACTCACCCGCTTTCAGGCGGTCGCG
Source organism: Enterobacter sp. 940_PEND (assembly GCF_001059415.1). Taxonomy (NCBI): domain Bacteria; kingdom Pseudomonadati; phylum Pseudomonadota; class Gammaproteobacteria; order Enterobacterales; family Enterobacteriaceae; genus Enterobacter; species Enterobacter sp. 940_PEND. Next base: position 21,563 of record NZ_JUMS01000112.1, on the reverse strand, counting down.
ATTACCCATAAGACGCAACTGGTATTTAAGAATTTGTGAACCGTTGCTCAATGTACCCGGAGGGAGCGCTTTCCCTGGTTGCGCCACATTTCCGGCGTCATCCGTAATTTCAAGCCCTACGCCTGATGCGCCGTCAACGGAAAAAAGTCCATCTGAAGATGGACCATCAAACGTCGTCTGGAAATGGGATGACAGGGTTTGCGCATCCTTATTTATATGCAGATTGCAATTGACCAGCGTTAACGAAAAGGGATTTTTATTTCCACGACCGTTGTGAATAATTTCACCCACGGTCGTGGTCATTATTTCAATGCTTTGCTCACGATCGACGGTGGCGATAGCGCATGGTGTATCAATTATACTTCCCTGCATATTGACAATGCCGTGGCCTTGATCGGCCTGTGCATGGCGAGGGTTATGTGCCGCCGCCACGCACGGTATCAATATACAGGGAAATATAATCACTCGAAGTCCAGATAATAATATCATTAAAATACACTCTGGTTTCATGAAAAAAAGTGCCAGTGATTAAGACAATTAACTAATCACCGGCACAATAACAGGGTTAATTACTTGCGTAATAAGTCATGCCGGGATTATGGGTAATCCAGTGCGAAGCTGGCAATGGCCTGGAATTTACCCGGGACGATTGTCGCAGACGCGCCATCACCCTTAAGGAAAGCAGCAAACGTCAGGTCGTTATCACCATTCAGCAGTGCCTGCGCCGGAGAAGCCTGGCCCAGTTTAATCGGAGTACCGGTGTCCGTCGTAATTGCAACAGAAGCACCTTTTGCGGTGCCCTGAATACCGAGCAGATCCGGGTTAGCCGCAGATGCGGTGCCAGAGAACGTGGTGGTCACTGTCTTTTTGGTTGTCGTATCACACTGTTGCAGTTTGATAGCGAAAGCCTGTGGAATAGATGTGCCGCCATCTTCCAGCGCCAGGTTAGAGATCTGACCCAAATCAACGGTTTGATCAGCACTGTCTGGTGTAATGGAGCAAGGCGCATCAATAATAGAACCCGTAAACGTAACGGTACCATGTCCCTGATCTTTTGCATTCGCATTTGCGATCATAGCACCAGCTATCATCGCAATCGCGAGAGCGATTTTCTTTGCCTTCATATAAGAACTCTCTTCAATAAGATATTGCCCATTTGGGTTCATTGCTTTCTCAGTTTTCTGACAAGAGCAATGTGTATATATTCTTTCTTTTCGATGGGGTCGCTTCAACAACAACACAGTGTCAAATGAGACTCAAAAAAGATTATATAATGGCAAGATATGCAGGCTTGAGGGTTTCAATCCATCTCTGTTCTCGGGCCGCTTATTTCAGAAGAACAAAAAGAATTGACGTTATTTTAGTTACAGGGGAATTGATATGGCTTATTTATATTAGTGGTTAATTTAATAAGATGCAATACGCAGGCGTGCTGGCTAACCGCCGAATAATCCCACCATCACGCGGGGGAAAGCACGAGTGGGCTTGCCATCGTGAACCCCATCGTCAGCGCACAGCGCGGCACACCTCCAGTACCTTCTCCCTGAGCCAGCGATGCCCCGGATCCCTTTCCATGCGCGGATGCCACATCTGCGACACCGTAATGCTCCGGGTTTTAAACGGCAGTTCAAAGACGTGCACGCGCTCGTTCATCGGCTGATTGAGCAGGTATAACGCCGGCACCATGGCAATCAGATCGGAGACCAGCGCCACGGATAACGCCGTCGGAAACCCGGGCACCACGCTGGCGATCTTGCGCTTTATCCCCCGTTCCGCCAGCGCGTCATCGACAAACCCGTGCAGCGATCCGTCCGGTGAGGCCACCACGTGGCCCCACGCGACATAATCGTCAAGGCTGACGTCAGGCTGTAACGACAGCGGATGTCCCTTGCGCACCGCGCCAACAAACCGATCCTGAAAGAGCCGCTGCAGCCGTATTTCCGGCCCCATATTGCTCTGCACGCCGATCTCCAGGTCGACCAGCCCCTCACGCAAATAGCGCGAGGTTTTTTCAGGTTTCGGCGAGAAGCGGATGCACACCCCGGGCGCAACGCTCGCCACCGCCGCAATCAGCAGTGGCCCAAACGCCACCACAAAACCGTCGTTGGCTCTGATGGTGAACAGCCGCTCGAGACTTTCCACCTTCAGCGCGTCGGTGGAGGGCTGCAGCACAGCCCTCGCCTCATGCACGGCGCTTCTGGCGCGGTCCCGCGTGGCTTCGGCCCAGGGCGTCAGCACCATATGACGACCGGCCCGCACAAGAATAGGATCGCCTGTCACCTCCCGCAGCCTGCTCAGGGTGCGGCTCATGGCGGAGGTACTGAGGTTCAAACGTCGCGCCGCGCCCGCCACGCTGGCTTCTGCCAGCAAAACGTCGAGCGCAACCAGAAGGTTAAAATCAGGATCGGACACGGTAGCTCCTCAGATATGGCGTTACATGCAATGATTAAGTGCAAATGCTGCGTCTTCCGCCCTGTATACCGCATGATTATAGTTTCGTCATCACGATTCTTATTCGGAGTAACGACGATGACGCTCTTTTCAAACCAGCCCGGCGATGAGGGCTTACCAGGGCATGAACGCGCCAGGGTGATGGCCGCCGTTATGACCACCACGCTGATGGGCGTCTTTGACGGCACCATGATCAACATCGCGCTCCCCTCCATGGCAAGAGCGATGCAGGTTCCCGCGAACGTTGCGGTCTGGTTCGCCAACGGTTACCTGCTGTCAGCGGCGATGACGCTGGCCATTTTCGCCGCACTGGCGGCACGCGTGGGCTATCGCCGGGTATTTCTTGCCGGGCTTGCCACCTTTACGCTCACCTCGCTCGGCTGCGCGCTGGCAACAACGCCGGAAATGTTAACCGGGATGCGAATTCTGCAGGGCATCGGCGGCGCGGCCACCCTGAGTATCGCCCCGGCGATCCTGCGCTCCGTTTTTCCGGGGCGGCTGCTGGGCCGTATTCTGGGGCTGCACGCCCTGCTTATCGCCTCCAGTACGGCGATTGCCCCCGTGCTGGGCGGAACGATACTGGACGCGCTGAGCTGGCAGTGGCTGTTCGCCATTAACCTTATTCCGGGCAGCATCGCCCTGCTGCTGGCATGGCGGGCCTTGCCGCGGGAATCGGCCATTGACCGCACTCCCTTTGACGCGCCGGGCGCCGTGCTCTCCGCCGTCCTGTTAGGTTCGGCGATCATGCTGGCCGACAGCCTTCAGCACATGACGAAAAACATCAACCAGGCAGCCACAGTCTGGGGGCTGCTCACGCTGGTCAGCGCCCTCGCCTTTATCTGGCGGATTCGGCGCGCGCAAAGTCCCATACTGCCGCCCGTCATGTTCAAAAACGGACGCTTTACCCTCGCAGCCCTGACCTCGCTGGCCTCGTTTGTCAGTCAGGGCATCACCTTTGTCGCGCTGCCGTTCCTGGTTCAGAGCGTGTATGGCTACAGCCCGGTGGTGTCGGCGCTGCTGTTTACCCCGTGGCCGATTGGCATCGTGCTGATCGCGCCGCACGCGGGTCGCTGGGCGGATACGATCTCCGCGCCGCTGATCTCGACCCTCGGGCTGATGGTATTTGTCGGTGGGCTGGTCCTGCTGGCCACCCTGCCGGACAATCCTTCCGCGTGGAATATCTGCCTGCGCAGCCTGGTTTGCGGGATTGGCTTCGGCTGCTTCCAGAGCCCCAATAACCGGGAAATGCTCTCTAACGTGGCGCGGGAATATGCCAGCTACGCCTCCGGCGTGTTGTCGATTGTGAGGACATTCGGCCAGTGTCTCGGTGCCGCCGCGGTGGGCGTGCTGTTGGCGACGACCGAATCAGACCATGACCGGGCCGTGCATTTTGCGCTGTGGATAGCCGTGATAGCCTCAACGGGATCGGTGTTATTTAGCGTGAGTCGGCTGCGCCCTGCAGTTCGGGCATCAGCGTAAACTGTTGCAGCGCCTTCCGGCGCTGCTCGTTTATAACGCCTACGCTGTAAGGCGTTCATTCCACGCATCAGTGTATTGAATATTTCCGTCCAGGATTTTCCATGTGATTTTTGCGTATCGCAAAGATACATTTTCCAGGTGACCAGTACCGGGACAATCTCTTGTATCATGCATAACTGGAGTTATTGAAATGACTTTCACACCTTCCATAAGAATATTGAAGTATTCCACTTCCTGACCAGCATCATTGATGTGATAGAACTTTAATTCAGCACTTTGAAGCGTTTGACCTGTAGCCACTGCTTTGTATAGATAGGGTGAAGATGAATCAATTGCTTTTGTTAAACTGAAAGCTGAGTGTTGCCTTGTACCTGTAAGTTTACCTGTTGCCTCATCTGTTGGAATGCTCAGGTTATGGATCAGATCTCTAAGCTCTATGCTTCCTTCACGGTCTGCAACATCAGAACCGCCACGGATCATTGCTCCACCATCGTCTTTCAAAAAGAGGTGTACTGGTACAGCCATTTCTAAAACTCCTTATGCTAATTAATCTCTTATTCCATTTGCTATGAGGTTAATTACAGGCATGATCGCTACACCATCTGCATAGAACAGATCCGAATTAGTGAATGAATAAACCTTACCTGTGATTTTTATATTTACCGTGTTCCCATAAGCAGAAGCTGTAACATTTCTTGTATTGGCTTCAAGGAACGGCGATCGATCTTTAAGGGCCTTTATAATGTTCCCGCTGTTGTCTTTATCTAAATAGAAGCGGTAAACATCAGACACCGTAGCTCCTCCGTCATCATACTTTGTTATGTACAGTGTGACGGTATCAGATAGTTTCTGTTTGCTGACAAAGCTATCGTGAGTAGGTGCATTAAAATAGTATTGATATGTCAGAAACCCACAAACAACGATCAATAAAATCGTTATGAGTAAACAATGAAGCCGTTTAATAACCGTGTTTCTTTGCATATTCAATCCCTTGACTTATCCAAAACTGATCGTGAGGATCATCCCCATATGGCGGTTTTTGATACCAGTGTCCCCATTTCTTTTTGGAGGTTTTAGCTCTTTCCTGCGCCCATCCTGCCCCCATCAATAACGTTTCTGATGGTATCCCGGCAGCATAGCCAGCCGAACCATAATTGAAGTTCCCAAAGTTCGCTAACTCAGGGTGTCCCTGCTTGTAATCCCATGGCCCCTTATTTCTTACTTTTTGATAAAACCAAAGATAGGTTGTAGGAATAGCCATATTTCTACTCATACCATGCGCTCTTGCAATCCTCATGTTTGCTAATGCAAGCGCGATTCCTTCTTTTGGTAACAAAGGTATAACAGCCATATTAACCATTCTTTTCACAAGGATATATGACCGCGTATCGTACACTTTTGCGATAGTAAAAAAGATATCTGTTTCGAGACAAATGACGGAAAAATAACCTATTAAGAAATTAATCGCATTAAAAATCAAAGAAATTTAGGCTGCGTCCTGCGGTTCGGGCATCAGCCTGATTCGCCCGGCGGCGCTAAGCTTGCACGGGCCAACAAGGGAGCTTTGCACAATGTAGGCCGGGTAAGCGCAGCGCCACCCGGCAAGAAAGACGGTGCGTTCGTTTACTCCAGCGCCAACAGCGCAAAGCTCGCCAGCCAGTGCCCGCCGCTGTAGTGGCTGCCGACCACATGCTCTACGCTTGCGGCCAGATGCTTCGTCACCGCCTCGCGCAGCGCTGGTTGTGCCGGATGGTTAACAGGGAGGGCTCTGGCAATGTGCTTCATGCACCAGGCGCGGCTGAGGTTTAACCCGTCGAGATGGGCAATTTTCGGGTCGGTACGATCGCTCACTTCCGCCGGATTCATCAGTGCCGCAACGGAGCCGACATCCGGCAGAAACGCGTCAAACCAGGCCGGGAAGTCTTTTAACACCTTGCTCATCAGCAGCGCCTCGGTCAGCGCCCCGGAAATATACTCATCGCCGCCCGGTTCGTAGTGCGCAGGATAGCGCGTGTCGGCGAGATAAAACCGCTCCGCCGCCGTCACAATCGCCTGTTCAAGCGCGCTATCTTCCACGGCGCGGGCGTAATCCAGCGCCAGCGCGAGGGCAAACGCGGTGTTGTAGTGCGTCCCGACGCGGATCGGATAGGTGAGCTTGCTGAGGTAATCCACCAGCCGGTTACGAATATCCAGGGTTAACGGCTCAAGCGTCCGATACCAGCCTGCGGCCTGCGGCAGCGACGACTGCTTTAGCTCCTGGGCCAGCGCCAGCAGCCAGCCGTAGCCATACGGGCGCTCAAACGAGGCGCGGAACGGCGCGGTGAAATAGGCCAGCTCCTTCGCCACGTTCTCTACGGTCAGATGCTCGTCGACAAGCGCGACGATCGCGTCACGGCTTGGCAGATCCGGGTAGAGGCGCAGGCAGCGCAGCAGCAGCCAGTAGCCGTGTACCGCCGAGTGCCAGTCGAAACAGCCATAGAAAACCGGGTGCAGCTCGCGCGGCGGCAGTACGTCGCCATCATCATTCAGCAGGTGCATGATGTGGTTCGGATATTCCTGTCGCAAATAGGTTAAAGGCATGCGGGCAAACGCGTCGGCCTGATGTTGCGTTAATTCCATAACAGCTCCTTAGCGAAACACGAGGAAATACATGAGGAACACGTTCACCACCAGCAGGGTTAACGCGGTCGGGATCTGGATCTTGATCACCTGATATTTGTCTTTCAGCTCCAGCAGCGCGGCGGGAACGATATTGAAGTTCGCGGCCATCGGCGTCATCAGCGTGCCGCAGTAGCCCGCGTACATGCCAATTGCCAGCAGCGGCGCCGGGTTGCCGTGATGCACGTTGATCAGAAACGGCAAGGCGATCCCCGCGCTCAGCACCGGGAAGGCCGCAAACGCATTCCCCATAATCATGGTAAACAGCGCCATCCCCACGCAGTAAATCACCACCAGCATAAAGCGGTTATCCGGGTTAACGAACAGGCTCACCACCTTCTGCACCGAATCACCGGTGTTGGCCGCTACGAACACGCCGCCGAGCATGGCGAGCATTTGCGGCAGGATCACCGCCCAGCCGATGGTGTCGACAAGACGACGAGACTGACGAATGGCGTGCAGCGGCGTGCCTTTGGTCAGCCACCAGCCGGTGAGGATCGCCGCGACGCAGGCCACGCACAGCGCCGCGAGGGTGAGCTGTTTCTGATCGAGCAGGAACACGCCGCCAATCGACACGCCCTTCAGGAACAACGTGCCCAGCACCGTCACCACCGGGATCATCAGTGCGGGCAGGAATAGCCAGTTTTTAAGGCGGTTTGACGACGCGAGACGTTCGTCTTCGGTGGACATTTTATAGTGCCCTTTCCCGACGAGACCAAAACCCGCCAGCAGCGCGATAGCGATAACGCCCCCGCCGATAATCCGGTACGCCAGCCATTTACCCAGCTCCTGCACCATCAGATCGCCAAACAGGAAGATCCCGCCAAACAAGAACCAGAACAGCGCAGTAGTAAAACGCTTCGGATTGGCGCGATCGCGCAGGGTCATCACAACCAGCAGCATCACGACGAAGCCGATCAGGTAGTACACGCGGTTAATGGTGATAAGAGTCATCATTGCGTGGCCTCCTGCGAGCTCTGCTCTGCACGCCAGGCCATGACGTCACGACGGATGCTGGCATCGAGGCGCAGCAGGCGCGTCATATGAATAACCAGTGCCGCGATGGCGGTTGGGATGGCCCACAGGCCGATATGCAGCGGTTCGATGCCCGCAATACCGTTTTCTTTCAGGAACGCGTCGATCAGCAGCACCGCCCCGAAGGCAATAAAGATATCTTCCCCAAAGAAGACCGCAATGTTGTCGCACGCGGCGGCATGGGCTTTGATTTTGTCGCGGATGTGCTGCGGCAGCTCGCCGTATTCGTTCAGCGCCGCCCCTTCGGCCATCGGCGCCAGCAGCGGGCGCACCGTCTGAGCATGACCGCCCAGCGACATCAGCCCCAGCGCGGCGGTGCCTTCACGGGCGACAAAATAGAGCATCAGAATACGCGCCGAGGTGGCGCTGGCGATCTTCGCCACCCAGGCCTGGGCACGCTCCTTGAGACCGTAATATTCCAGCAGACCAATCACGGGCAGGATCAGAATGAAGGTCGCCAGCGATCGGCTATTCACGAACTTTTCGCCAAAGGTCTCCAGCAGCATCCCGAAATCCATACCGACCAGCAGACCCGTTGCCAGCCCCGCCACCACGACCACCAGCAGCGGGTTGAAGCGCAGTGCAAAACCAATAACCACGATCGGTATCCCGATCAGCGGCAACAGCGTAGTACCGTCCATAACGTTTACCCTATCGAAAGTGAGCGTTGCGCGCCGACGGCTATTTTTTTAATTTGCGGCGAGCGATGTTGTGTTTTGTTGGCAGGCTTCGCAAAACCTGCGCTAAAAAGCTATATCTGAACCTCAAAAACATGTAAACAAATTATCAATAAAATGTTCTTATTTTATCGATGAGTTTACATTTCTGGCTAAGGAACGTTATGACCTCGAAAAAGAGTGCTTCACCCGATCGCGACGATATCAACGATGGCCGGATCGTCTCTTCCCGCCATCTGGTGTCCGAGCGCTGCGCGGAGCTGTCAGAGCTGGAGTACGCGCTGATCATGACCAGCAACGCGTTCAATAAATGGATGGTGCGCTGCATGACGGCAGCCGGCGAACCCGATATGGGCGCATTTGACGTCTCGCTGCTGCATCATGTGAACCACCGCGACCGCAAGAAAAAGCTGGCCGATATCTGCTTCGTCCTCAACGTGGAAGATACCCACGTGGTGACCTATGCCCTGAAAAAGCTGGTCAAAGCGGGCTACGTGACGAGCGAGAAAGCGGGTAAAGAACTCTTTTTCTCTACCACGGAGGAAGGGAAAGCGCTGTGCATGAAGTACCGGGACGTGCGGGAAGCATGTCTGATTGCGATCCACGCGGAGAGCGGCATAGCCGGGAAGTCGATTGGCGAAACCGCGCAGCTGTTACGCACGATCTCCTCCCTGTATGACACCGCCGCCCGCGCGGCGGCATCACTCTAGGGCTAAGGACGTCTGAACAGCGTAATACTGCGTCCGGCCAGTTCGTACTCTACGGTTTCGGTGAACGCTGTCCCGGCGGCAGCGCCATCTGCCGTAGACAACTCCAGCACCCATCCCCCTTCGCCAAACTGCGGGATCTGGAAAGGCACGGTGCCTTCAAACGGGTTGAACAGCATCAGCACGTCGTGCCAGATACCGTCCTCCTGCCGCAGATCCGGCCTGCTGATGGAGACGCCAAGCGTCGAACCTTCGTCCCACTGCTCGGCCTGCTGCGGACCGCCTCCGGCATTGAACCAGCGGATCTCCAGCCCGTCGCGCCAGCTCTCACGGCGCAGCAGCGGCTGCTGAGCGCGCAGGGCAATCAACCGCCGGGTAAACTCGCGCAGCGCTGCGTCGTTTTCGGATAGCCCCTTCCAGTCGATCCACGAGATCTCGCTGTCCTGGCAGTAACCGTTGTTGTTGCCCTTCTGCGTGCGGCCAAACTCGTCCCCCGCCAGCAGCATCGGCGTGCCGTGGGAAAACAGCAGCGTGGTCAGGAAATTACGCTTCTGTCGTTCGCGGGTAGCAATAATATCCGGGTTCTCCGTCGGCCCTTCTTCGCCATAGTTGTACGAGCGATTGTCATTATGCCCGTCGTTATTGTCCTCACCGTTGTCGGCGTTGTGCTTCTCGTTGTAAGACACCAGGTCATTCAGCGTAAAGCCGTCGTGAGCGGTGATGAAGTTAACGCTGGCCCACGGACGACGCCCGCGCAGATCGTACAGATCCCCGGAGCCCAGCAGGCGTGCTGCAAAGTCGGTGGAGACGTTATCGCCCTTCCAGTACTCGCGTACGGTATCGCGGTATTTGTCGTTCCACTCACCCCAGCCCGGCGGGAAACCGCCGACCTGATACCCGCCGGGACCGATATCCCAGGGTTCACCAATCAGCTTGAGTCTCGATAACACCGGATCCTGCGATATGGCGTCGAAGAAACCGCCGCGCGGGTCAAACCCTTCCGGCTCGCGGCCCAGTATCGTCCCCAGGTCGAAACGAAAACCGTCAATATGCATCGATTCCGCCCAGTAGCGCAGCGAATCCATCACCATCTGCAGCACGCGCGGGTGCGAGGTATTGACCGTATTTCCCGTCCCGGTGTCGTTGATGTAGTACCTGTGCTGGTCCGGCAGGGTGCGGTAATAGCTATAGTTATCAATCCCCTTAAACGAGAGCGTGGGGCCAAGCTCGTTCCCTTCCGCCGTGTGGTTGTACACCACGTCCAGAATGACCTCAATGCCCGCGTCATGATACGCGCGTACCATGTCGCGAAAGCCCTGGATCCCCGCCGGGCCGTAGTAGCGCGACGCCGGGGCAAAAAAGCCGAGCGTGTTATAGCCCCAGAAGTTCTTCAGGCCGCGGTCAAGCAGGTGCTGATCGTCGGGGAACCAGTGAACCGGCAGAAGCTCCACCGAGGTGATGCCAAGACTCTTGATGTAGTCGACCGAGGCTTTGTGTCCCATCCCCTCAAACGTGCCGCGCAACTCCTGCGGGATGGTCGGGTTCATCTGGGTAAAGCCCTTCACGTGACTCTCATAGACGACGGTATGCGGCCAGGGCACGTTTGGCCGGCTGTTGTCCTGCCAGTCAAAGGCATTCGGGTCGATGACCTTGCATTTCGGCGTGAACGGCGCGCTGTCACGCGTATCAAAGCTCAAATCTAACTCGTCATGCCCCAGCTCATAGCCGAAATGGGCGTCGTTCCAGTCGATATCGCCCACCAGTTCTCGGGCGTAGGGGTCGATAAGCAGCTTGTGCGGGTTAAAGCGGTGACCGTTTTCCGGATCGTAGGGCCCATAGACGCGATAGCCGTACAGCGCACCGGGTTTCAGGTCAGGCACATAGCCGTGCCAGACCTCATGGGTATATTCCGGCAGTTCCAGCCGGGCGATTTCCGTTTTTCCGGACGGGTTAAAAAGACAGAGCTCTACACGCTCGGCGTGAGCGGAGAACAGCGCGAAGTTAACCCCTTTTCCGTCATAATTCGCTCCCAACTGCTGGCCATGACCGGCCCGAATTTCAAACGTTATATCCTTTGCCATTTTCGTTCTCCACGATTATTCGCAGGTAAGCAGAACCAGTACACATCCCTTTTCTGACGTTAAATCCAGCGTCTCTTGCAGAATGCGGCTTTCACCGCTGAACAGGTCCCGATAGCGCTTCCCGACCAGTTCGTCGGGTATCGCTACCGTGGTATTGATCCACAGCTGATGATTATCGGTGACATCAAAAACCAGACGCGGCACGGCGACAATCAGCGCCTCCTCGTCCTTAACGCGCGCATAGACAATCAGATTCTCCTCGCGCTCGCCGGAGACCTTAAGCGGCAGCCAGTCGCCGTAGCGGAATAGCGCGTCGTAGTGTGGTCGAAGCCGCAGCAGCGTGGCGGTGACGAACTGCTTAACGCGCCCGTCTCGCCAGCAGGCCGGGTTGTCAAACACCGAGGCATCCGCCGCGCTGAGGTTGTGCACCAGCGCGTTGAAATCCGGCTCCCGCCGGTTATCCGGGTCGACAAGGCTAAAGTTAAGCGCCTCGCTGCCCTGATAGATATCCGGCACGCCGGGAGCCGTCAGCTTGATCACCGTCTGGCTGAGGCTGTTCATCAGCCCGGCCCGGATAAAGGGCTGCATCGCCTCGCTAAAATCCTGCAGGAACAGCGCGTTGTCCGGCGAAAGCAGGTGCCGCGCGTAGCTCAGCACCACGCTCTCATAGCTCTCGTTGCTGTCGATCCAGTCGGTGCGCTGTTTTGCCTCGCGCAGCGCTTTCTCGAGGAAGCCGATAAAACGCGCTTCCAGTGATGCAAGCCCTTCAGCGTCGTCCGGAGACAGCGTGGCGGGCCAGACGCCCGCCAGCGCCTGATAGATCATCCAGGTATCGGCGGCGTTCGGCGCGGTGCCGTCATTGAGAAAACGTACCTGGGTCTGGTTCATCTGTCGCCAGCGGGCCAGGTTCTCACCCCAGCGTTCCGGCGCTTCCGTCAGGGTGTAGAGTCGCGCCCGGGCGTCTTCTCCGCGTTTGGTATCGTGCGTGGAGGTGCCCAGCAGCGCGTCGGGCTGTCGGGCCAGACGAATGCGCATCTCCTGGTGGAAGCGGGATAATGAAAACGCGCGCGGCGTCGGGTCGGCGCCCACTTCATTGAGCGCCAGCTCGAGGTTGTGGCGGAAGAACAGCGTATCTTCAACGGACTTCGCCATCAGCGGCCCGGTAAGCTGCTGGAAGCGGGTTCTGAAAAGCGCGGCGGACTCGCGACAATCTTCCGGCAGGTCGCCGGTAAGAATGCGCACAAGCAGGCTCAGCGCCGCTTCAGACGTCTCCACGCTGGCGACCACGCGGTTAAGCAGCACCACGTCAGGCGGGGTTAATCCCTCCCGGGTGCCGTAGGTGCGGTAGACCGGAAAGGCGATAAGCAGCTCGCGCAGCGCGTGGCGGATCTCCTCGCGCGGCAGCGCAACCTCATTGCGGCGGGCCAGATCGTCAGCAAGGTTAAGCAGCGTGGTGAACTCACCCTCAAAATTGCGATCGGTCATCAGGCCCTTGGCATCGCGCAGTTCCGCGTGGCGATCGACCGTTATCCCCAGCGTTTCGTCGTGGATGGTCTCCAGGCGCGACAGGTTATCATCGTCGACCAGCACTTCCGCCAGCGAGGCGATAAACTCGTAGCCGGTGGTGCCGGATACCGGCCAGTCGGCGGGGAGCTGTTCTCCCTTCGCGAGAATTTTTTCAACCGTGATATAGCAGTCGGGCCCGGTTTTCTGCCGCAGGCGCTGCAGATAGCCCAGCGGATCGGCCAGGCCGTCGACGTGGTCAATGCGCAGGCCGTCCACCACGCCGGCGTGAACCAGCTCCAGGATCAGCCGGTGCGTATCGTCGAAGACCGCGTCATCTTCAACCCGAACGCCGACCAGCCCGGTGATCTCGAAGAAGCGCCGCCACGACAGCTGCTTCGGCGCTTCCCGCCAGGACATCAGCCGCCAGCTTTGCGCTTCATGCAGTTCAGCGATGCTCTTATCCTCGCTGTACGTGCCGGGGTTGAGCGGATACGCCGTGTCGTAATAGACCAGAGAGGCCTTTCCCATGACAGTGTCACTCTTCAGGGTGATGGCCCCCTTCTCCAGCTCCGCCTCAAAGGTGTCGCCGAGGAACGGCAGCGTTAGCGGGCGCGACTCGTCGATATCGAAATAGCGGAAATAGCGGCTCTGCTGGCCGTATTCAATTACGTCCCGCCACCAGGCGTTTTCCAGCGAGGTGGACATATGGTTCGGGACAATGTCCAGAATCAGCCCCATGCCGGCCTGCTTAAGCGCCGCGGCCATGCGGTCGAAACCGTCTCGTCCGCCGATCGCCGGGTCGATTTCATTCGGGTTGGTCACGTCATAGCCGTGGGTGGAACCCGCTGTGGCGGTAAATACGGGCGACGCGTAGAGATGGCTGATGCCAAGATCTTTCAGGTACGGCACCAGCGCCGCAGCGCGGTCGAAGGTCATGCCGTTACGAAACTGGATGCGGTACGTGGCGGAAGGGATCATAACGATGCTTCTCCATCAGCAAAGCGAACGACAATACCGTTCGGGGGTAAAACGTCAGTGACTTCAGGCCAGGCAAAGCGCGTCTCACCCGCGAGATCGGGCAGCGCGGCGGGCTTATTACCGATATTCAGCGCCAGAGAGAGCGTCCCCGACGGGAAATGCCAGCTCACCGCCACCATGCCGGGCGCGGTCTTGATTACCTTGCCCTCAACGGCGCCGCCATGACGCAGAAGCGGAACGATATGGCGATGACGCAGCGTCAGCAGGTGGCGCGTGAAGCGCAGCCACGTTTTGCCTTCGTCGGTGGCAATCTTATTCCAGTCGAGTTTTGAACGGATGAAGGTGTTCAGGTCGTTCGGATCCGGGACGGTTTCATCGTGCCCGGCATGGCCGGTAAACTCTTTCGCGCGCCCTTCCCGCACCGCCTTTGCCAGATCGCCGTGAAAATCGGTGAAGAACAGGAACGGGTGCGTTTCACCAAACTCCTCGCCCATAAACAGCAGCGGGATATGGGGGGAAAGCAGCAGCGCTGCAAGCAGCACCCGCGTCTTGTCGGCACCGGCCAGGGCGATCAGCCGCTCGCCCTGGGCGCGATTCCCGGTCTGATCGTGGTTCTGAATAAAATCGACGAAGAACTGCGGCGGCTGCGTCTGGCACTCCACTCCGCGGGATTCGCCGGTTTGCAGCGAAATCTCGCCCTGGTAGACAAAGCCTTCCGCCAGCGCCCGGGCGAACTTTTTCTCCGGCTCAAAGGCAAAATCCTGGTAATACGCGTGGGTCTCGCCGGTGGCAAACACGTGGGCAGCGTTGTGGAAGTCATCATTCCACTCGGCGGTGAACAGCGGCGTGTTGCCCTGTTCATCGCGCGGATGCAGGAAAATCACGTTGCGGCTGTCTTCCGTGGTCAGGTGAACGTGGCGGTGCGGGATCGCCTCGCGGATTTTAGCGGCAATCTCCTCCAGAATGTGCGTCTCAGCGCTGTCTTTAATCTGGTCGATGGCGTCAAAGCGCAGGCCATCCAGACGATACTCCGTCAGCCAGTAGAGCGGCGCATCGGTGATGTACTGCCTCACCGGCTCGCGTTCGTAAGCGATGCCGTTGCCCCACGGCGTCATCCGATCTGCATCAAAGAACGCGGGCGACAGCAGAGGCAGATAGTTCCCCTCGGGGCCGAAGTGGTTAAGCACGATATCCAGCACCACGGAAAGCCCCAGCCCGTGCGCGGCGTCGATAAACGCGTGGAAATCCTCCGGCGTACCGTAGGCTGAGTGCGGGGCGTACAGCAGCACGCCGTCATACCCCCAGCCGCGGGTACCGCCAAACTGAGAGACGGGCATCACTTCAAGCTGGGTAATACCGAGCTCTGCCAGATACGGCAGCTTGTCGATGGCGGCCCGGAAGGTGCCCTCCGGGGTAAACGTGCCGATGTGCAGCTCGTAGATAACCGTGTCTTCCCACGGCCGCCCTGCCCAGTCCCGGTTGACCGGCTGATAGCGTTGGGGATCGATAACGATGGAGGGGCCGTTAACGTCGCCCTTTTGCGCGCGCGAGGCGGGATCGGGCACCGTCATGCCGTCCTGCAGAACAAATTGGTATTCTGCACCGTGCGTGACGCCGGATACGTCTGCCTGAAACCAGCCGTCGCCAGCTGCCGTCATCGGCACGTCGGCGGCGGCCAGACGTAGCGTAAGTTCTTTCTGTCCTTCTGCCCAGACGCGAAAACGTACAACGTCATCGGAAATAAACTCAGCACCCCACTGCTTTTGAAATGTCCTGAATTCCATTCATTGTCCTCGAATGACCCACATTTTACGCGGAACGAAGTACAAGCTTAGTTCAGGATTAAAAGTGTGTTAGGCCAGCGAATTTAACCGCTTCGTCTATTCTTTATGAAATAACTCACTACCGGGAATACTATGCAGATTCGAAAAGGACTCAGTACCGACCTCACGCGCCTTGAATGCTGTGACTTTTCTTTCACCATTAGCCACATTGCGCGAGAGCCCTTTATCCACTGCGATTTGCATATCGAAGCCGTCGCCGTGCCCTGGATTAAAACCTACGAGCTCGATATCCAAACCCTTGAAAACCACTGCGTTAATCCGGACGCCATATTTCTTATTGCCGAAACGGAAGACGGGGAAATTGCGGGATTTATTACCGCGTCGATCGGCTGGAATAAGTTTATCTCGGTGGATTACATTGCTGTAGAGCGCACGAAACGCAGAACCGGCGCCGCGCAAAAATTAATGGCCGCCGCGCACGTGTGGGCCCGCAGCGTAAACGCGCCGGGATTACGGCTTGAAACACAAAATGTGAACGTTTCTGCCTGTCTGTTTTACCGCAACTACGGGTTTACCTTGGGCGGATACGATCGTTATCTCTACAACGCCTTACCGGAAAAAGACGAAGTCGCCCTGTTCTGGTATTACATGCTGGTCTAGCAACGCGGCCTTCATATTTCTGTCATTGAATTTCATTACTCTTTCGGGATTTTAACCACGGTGTTGAGGAAAGAAGTGTGAATTCAATGGCTAAGGCATTACTGCTGGCATTACCTGTTTTGAGTGCAACGGCAACCGCGACGGCTGCCGGGCACGACCTGTGTGAACCCAAAGCGTACGAAATGGCGCTGCGCTATCAGCAGAAATCGGCAGAGATCGTGGCCCTTCAGCTGCAGACGTATCGGTTTGCCACCGAGCGTTTTAACGAAAAGTTAAAAGATCTGGAAGCGCCAGAAAACTACGCCGTGGTGATGGATCTCGATGAAACTGTGCTGGATAACACCCCTCTGCTGGTGCGCGACACCGAGCAGTGTCACGACTATACAAAATGGGACACCTGGAGCGACTGGGAGAAACAGGGAAAACCCGGCTTAATTCCGGGGGCGAAAGCGTTTCTTGACCACGTGAATCAGAGCAAGGTCCGGATCTACTACGTTTCGGATCGTATGCAGGAAAACAAAGCCGATACGCTCAGGACGTTAAAAGCTCTGGGACTTCCACAGGTGTCCGATGAAAGCGTGCTTCTGGACACGGTCAGCAAGGAAGAGCGTCGCCAGAGCATCCTCAAAAAGCAGCAGATCGTGATGCTTTTTGGCGACAGCCTGCCGGATTTCGCCGTGCAGTTTAAAAATAAAAAGCCGAGCGAGCAGCAGCGTGAGCTGGTTGAGGCCAGCGCGGAACACTTCGGTAACGACTGGATTGTGCTGCCAAATGCCGCTTATGGCTCCTGGTCCAAAGCCACGCCGGACAGCTGGAACGCACCTCTGAAAAAATAACGTGTTACGAGCCGGGAAAGGCAGCATCGCCACCCGGCTTCTGCGCTGTGCTATCCACTGCGTTTATAGGTCCTATCATTTCTGGGCAGGTTCTTATAATTTTACGAAGAAGTAAGATGAGCGCTTTCAAAGGAGACTCGTATGCTTACTGTGAAAAAACTTGCTCTTTCTACGCTGATTTCCAGTTCATTGCTTTTCTACCCTGCGCTGCAGGCGGCGGCAGAGACGCCCCAGCACGTCGTTAAACAACCGGCGGGCGGATACAGCGTTCAGGTCGGCGACGTTCTGGTCACCTCGTTTACGGACGGGACCGTCGCGCAGGATCTGCACAAGCTGCTGCGGCGGACAACGCCGCAAAAAATCGATGCGCTGCTCGCGAAAAATTTCCAGACCAACCCGCCTGAAGTGTCCATTAACGCGTTCCTGATTGCGATGCCCGGACATAAAATTCTGGTAGATACGGGCTCAGGCCAGCTCTTTGGCCCCGGCAACGGCGGACGTCTGATTGAGAGCCTCGCCACCCAGGGGGTTAAACCCGAGGACATTACTGAAGTCCTGCTGACCCACGCCCACTCCGATCACGCGGGCGGCCTAGTGAAAGACGGCAAGGTGGTGTTCAGCAACGCGCGCGTTTTCGTTGGTAAACCGGACGTCGACTTTTTCTTTAACGACGAGAACCAGAAAAAAACCGGCTACGGCAAGAACTACTTTGACGTCGCGCAGAAGACCTTAAAACCCTATCTTGACGCCGGTAAAGTGGTGCCTTTTAGCGGCACATCGGAGATTCTCCCGGGGCTGACCGGCACGGTTCATCCCGGCCATACGCCCGGCTCAGCCTTCTACACGCTGACGAGCAAAGGCGAGAAGATCACCTTTGTAGGCGACATCATTCATGCCGCGGCGGTACAGTTCCCGCAGCCTGACGTGACCATTACCTACGATGAAGATCAGAACAAAGCCGCAAGCGTGCGCGAACATGCGTTTGCCGACTTTGTGAAAAATAAAGACCTGGTCGCCGCGCCCCATCTGCCTTTCCCGGGTATCGGGTATGTCACCAAAGGCGAAAACGGCGGCTATGCCTGGATCCCTGTGACCTATACCAACCGGGACGCCGGCAGCGCGAAATAAGATGACGCCCAGCCCTGACATGGACATAGACCTGATCCTGACCCTGGACGCCCTGCTTCAGGACAGGAATATCACCCATGCGGCCGCGCGGCTGGGCATCAGCCAGCCCGCGCTGTCCGCTCGTCTCGCGCGTCTGCGGACGCTATTTGGCGAACCGCTGTTTATTCCTTCCCCACATGGACGTGGGGTGCTGCCCACGCCGCGAGCGGAAGCGCTTAAGCCTCAGGTGGAGAGCGTGCTGCGCGGCATCAGCGCGCTGTTTGCCCCCACCACGTTTGATGCCCAGACCAGTACCCGGACCTTTGTTATCGCCCTGCACGAAAACCCGGCGCTGATGCTGGGCACCGGGCTGCTTAACCAGGTGGGTACCGAAGCTCCCGGTATCCGTATGCGCTTCGCCCTGCCACAGATGTCCGAACTGGCGCAGCAGCTGGAAAACGGAGATGTGGATATCTACATCGGCGTAAGCGCGGGCGCCCATGACGGCTGGGTGAGACGTAAACTGCTCGACGATACGTTTGCCACCGCCCAGCGCAAAGGCCATCCGCGCGGGACCGGAGCGTTAGACCTGGAAAGCTACTGCGCGCTCTCTCATCTGGTGGTGTCATCGGCGGGAGATCCATTTACCGGCTTTGTCGATCAAACCCTGGCCGGGCTGGGCTACCAGCGGTACGTCGCGATGTCCACGCAGAGCTACGCCGTGGCGCCTGCGCTTGTTGCCGGTACTGACCTGGTGTGCACCCTGCCGGAACGGATGCTGAAACAGTTTGCCAGCACGCTGGATCTCTTTGCGCCGCCGCTGCCGCTCCAGCCGATTACCATCTACATGTACTGGCACCCGAAAAACAGCCAGGATCCGGCGAATGCCTGGCTGCGCGAGCAGCTGCTGCAGGCCGCCGGGCGTCAGGTCTGATCGAGGGTAATCAGGAATTTTTTAAGCACTTCTGAGCGAATAATCCGGTGGCAAACCAGCGTCAGCTCGCTTTCCCGGAGCCGGTCGAGGATGTCCACGTAAACCACGTTCTCTACGCTCACCGCCTTTGCCGACGCGGGCAGCAGCGCCAGCCCAAACCCCGCCGAGACCAGGCTTATCACCGTGGGCACGTCGGTCGCGTTTTGTACCACGTCCGGCTGAAAGCCCGCCCCGCTGCAGGCATCATAAAAATACTGTTCCAGCCCCATTCCCTCCGGGTCGCGCAGGGAGATCCATTTTTCGTCCTTCACCGACGAAAGCGTCAGCGCGGAAGATCCCGCCAGCGGATGATGACGATAGAGCGCCAGCACCGTTTTCTCTGACGTGAACGGGCGGCTTTGCAGATCGTCAGGCAGCGACGGCAGCGGCGCCCGGATAATAGCCACATCGAGCTGGTTGCTCTGCACGGCCGCGTAGAGGGTCTGCACGTTTCCCGTCACCAGCGACATGGTAATGGCCGGCCAGCGCGTGTGCATATGGCGCAGCGCGGCGGGCAGCCTGCCGTCAAACATCGCGCTCGACACGCACCCCAGGTTTAATATCCCCTGCTCGCCCCTTGCCGTTTGCCTGGCGTCCAGAACCGCCTGCTCGGTGAGGGAAATGGCGAGCCTGGCTTTCACCAGAAACGCTTCACCCGCGGGCGTCAGGGTTAAGCGGCGGTTCGCCCGGCTGAAAAGCGTGACGCCTAAACGTTCTTCCAGCGCCTTTATCTGCTGGCTCAGGGCCGGTTGCGCCATGTTCAGACGCTCAGCGGCCCGGTGCATGTGGAGCTCTTCGGCCACCACGATGAAATGGCGCATCTGACGAAACTGCACGGAACGCTTCCTTTTTTGATATGAATTTACTTATCAATTTAGCATTAACGATGCAATTGATGCTATTGGTCATTGCCATAAAAATGGAGGTATTCAACCGAGGGAGGAAAATATGGAAAACAAGATTAACGATCTCCGCAGCGCCATCGCCCTGCTGCAGCGCCACGAAGGGCAGTATATCGAAACCGATCGTCCGGTCGATCCCAACGCGGAGCTGGCGGGAGTCTACCGCCATATCGGCGCGGGCGGCACGGTAAAACGTCCCACCCGTACCGGCCCGGCCATGATGTTCAACAGCATTAAGGGCTATCCGCACTCCCGCATTCTGGTAGGCATGCACGCAAGCCGCGAGCGCGCGGCGCTCCTTCTGGGCTGCGAGCCCTCTGAGCTGGCAAAACACGTTGGCCATGCGGTGAAAAAACCGGTTGCGCCGGTTGTCGTTCCAGCCTCGCAGGCGCCCTGCCAGGAACAGGTTTTCTACGCAGACGATCCTGACTTCGACCTGCGCAAGCTGCTTCCGGCACCGACAAACACGCCGATTGATGCCGGCCCGTTCTTCTGTCTGGGGCTGGTGTTGGCAAGCGATCCGGAAGACAGCTCGCTGACGGATGTCACCATTCACCGCCTCTGCGTTCAGGAGCGCGACGAGCTTTCCATGTTCCTTGCCGCCGGTCGCCACATCGAAGTCTTCCGCAAAAAGGCGGAAGAGGCCGGAAAACCGCTGCCGGTGACGATCAATATGGGTCTCGATCCCGCCATCTATATCGGCGCGTGCTTTGAGGCGCCCACCACGCCGTTTGGCTACAACGAGCTGGGCGTCGCCGGGGCGCTGCGCCAGCAGCCGGTCGAACTGGTGCAGGGCGTGGCGGTAAAAGAGAAAGCGATCGCGCGGGCGGAAATCATCATCGAGGGCGAACTGCTTCCGGGCGTGCGCGTAAGAGAAGATCAGCACACCAATACCGGCCACGCGATGCCGGAGTTCCCGGGCTACTGCGGCGAGGCGAACCCGTCCCTGCCCGTGATCAAAGTGAAAGCGGTGACCATGCGAAACCACGCGATCCTGCAAACGCTGGTGGGACCGGGAGAAGAGCATACCACCCTGGCCGGTTTACCGACGGAAGCCAGCATCCGCAATGCCGTTGAAGAGGCGATTCCGGGCTTCCTGCAAAACGTCTATGCGCATACCGCGGGCGGCGGTAAATTCCTCGGGATCCTGCAGGTGAAAAAGCGCCAGCCGTCAGACGAAGGACGTCAGGGCCAGGCGGCGCTGATTGCCTTAGCCACCTATTCGGAGCTGAAGAACATCATTCTTGTCGACGAAGACGTGGATATTTTCGACAGCGACGACATCCTGTGGGCGATGACCACCCGCATGCAGGGCGATGTCAGCATCACCAATATTCCGGGGATCCGCGGCCACCAGCTGGATCCGTCCCAGTCGCCGGATTACAGCACTTCGATTCGCGGAAACGGAATTTCCTGCAAAACCATCTTTGACTGCACGGTGCCGTGGGCGCTGAAGGAACGCTTCGAGCGCGCGCCGTTTATGGAAGTGGATCCGCGTCCGTGGGCGCCGGAGCTGTTCGCTGATAAGAAATAGGGAAAGTTTCGGGCGTATGGCCAGCAGGTCATACGCTGATTTTCTTATCAAGCGTGGCAATATTTTTATCTGCCTTTCTCTCCACCGAGAAACGATCGACGCTCAGCAAAATGAGCATCAGCCCCCTGCCGCTCTCCAGTAACGGCGAGATTTCGCAGAAGCGGTCTCGTCGGGCGGCCTCAAGCCGCTCCAGCG